>JAGMEZ010000561.1 GCA_023127905.1 Caldifarciminota bacterium | reverse complement strand
GAACCCCTTTTAATATCTCCATGTATCTTTATTTGGTGTTCTTTAAGTTTCTCGGCAAAGAGGAAAGCAGTGTAAAGGGAAGGTTTCTCAACCGAGCGGATAAACTTCTTTGTTGTAGCTTGTACAGGAATTGTACCTCTGATAATAAATATGTTTTTGTTATTTTCAAAAATCCTTTTTACAGTAAGATTATCTATGTCACCGGTAGTTGCTTTATTCCTGAAAGAGATAAAAGATGTTTCTGGTTCAATATAAACTATTACATTATCCCCATTATTCTTTCCTGGTTTCACGTAAATTTGACAGGTGTTTCTGTTAACGGATAGGGCGCTGATTGGAGCACCAAAACCATACTCAAGGTCATCCCACATCCAACCTCTCCCGTAGGGAATTGTATCGAAGTATGTATCATCAAAAAGCATGTCTCCTTCGATAGTGCTGATACCGATTAGTTTTAGCCGTTTAGCAAGTTTTGAAAGTTTTTCAGTGTCGAGGGTAGGATCTCCTTTTCCCTGTAAGATGATATTTCCTTTTAACGTATCACCTGATATTAAACCATCTGTAAGGAGAGATGTTTTAAACCTGAACTCTCCTCCGAGAATAAAGAGTGTACCTGCTGTTGTAATAAGTTTCATATTTGATGCGGGTGAGAAAAATTTATTGCTATTTCTGTCATAAAGAATTTCACCGGTTGCTGCTGAAATAATTCTGATACCTGTTGTTCCTTTTTGTATGAGAGTGTCCTGTAGGATTTCGTCAATCTTTCTAAAATGCGGAAAAGAATGGTGTGAGTGAACGGGACCTCGGGAAGAACAGGAGAGAAATACTAGTAAAAAGTTAAAAGTTAAAAGTGAAAAGTAGAATGACTTACAATGCCGTTTTATTAGTATAATTTGTTTCATTTGTTGAAACGAGATAAACGAACTAAACGGGCTAAACGAACGAAACGAAAATATTGACTAACGTTTCTTCTTTAGAAGGATTTTTTTCGCTTCAAAAGGTGTGATTTTTCCACTGATGATATCTTTAATACACTCTTTTAGGATGAGTTTTTTGTCGCTATTCTTCCAGAACCTTTCAAGGATTTCTCTTTCTACGAGACCGGATATTTCCTTCCTTACCCAGGCTTCCTTTTGAGTGGAAAATGTTCCTCTCTCTTCCAGAGACATACATAAATTACATATTCCATTTACAAATTCAGAAACGCCCTCTCCTTTTCTCCCCATTGTTTTTATAACTAATGTTTCTTGTTGTGGCTTTTCCTGCTTGAGTTCTATAGTGTATCGGATAAGATTAACAAGTTGATCAGCACCATCCCTGTCTCCCTTATTAACTACAAATATATCTCCGATTTCCATCAATCCTGCTTTCAGGGTCTGAATTCCATCCCCTGCTCCGGGTGCAAGAATAACAACTGTAATATGTGATGCATTCATTATGTCTATTTCGACCTGACCAACACCGACAGTTTCTATAAATATGTAATCAAATCCGAAAGCATCGAGAAGATCGCATACAGATTTTGTTTTGTCTGCGATACCACCCAGACTCCCTCTGGATGCCATACTTCTAATGAAGACACCTTCATCGAGATATACCTTTGACATCCGAATCCTATCACCAAGTATTGCACCTCCAGTGAAAGGGCTTGTAGGGTCGACGACGACGACGGCAACTGTTTTTTTCTTTTTTCTTAATTCCATAATGACCTTTTCAAGCAATGTGCTTTTGCCAACACCAGGAGGACCCGTGAAGCCTATTCTGCAGGTATTTTTCATTTCGGGGTAAATTCTATGTATTATTTCATCAGCTTTTGGGTCGTCATTCTCAATGAGTGTAATGAGTTTGGCAAGCCCGACCTTATCCCCTGAGAAGAATTTTTCAAGTGATAATTCTACCATTCTACCCCTTTTCTTCCAATAATGCCTTTTTGATACGGATGTTTAATCTCATCTATGTTACTGACAAGGTCTGCAATCTCGATAATTTCTTTTGGTGCATATCTTCCTGTTAGTATTATTTCGACACCCTCCGGTCTTTCTCTTAAAAGAGTTAAGACGTTATCAAGTATAAGAAGCCCATAATCTATGGCTACATTAATTTCATCAAGGATAACCATATCATACTTTTTACTCATAATTGCTGATTTTGCGTATTTAAAACCTTCTTGGGCAAGCCTTAAATCCTCTGTTGAAGGTTCACCTTTTTTTACGAAGGTGGGAAGCCCGAATTGTTTTAATTCCAGGTTTGGGATCTTCGGTGCAATATTGACCTCGCCATACTTTATATCACCTTTCATAAATTGGACAACAAGAACCTTGAAGTTATGACCACACGCTCTCAAAGCTTCTCCAAGAGCCGCGGTGGTTTTACCTTTACCGTCGCCTGTAAAAACCTGGATAAGGCCTAAGTCCTCTTTTTTACTGGTCATTAGGTTTATTTGTTAGGAAAAGGTTTTATTAAGTGATTGATCCATATCTTCTATGAGGTCTTCAATGTTCTCAATTCCAACAGAAATACGTATCAGACCCTCCGGAATCCCTGCTTTCTCCAGTTCCTCTGGAGAATATGTTGAGTGTGTCATCGATGCTGGATGTTCAATAAGTGTACTTACTGCTCCAAGGCTAACAGCAACAATCATAAGGTTAAGATTGTTAAGAAATTTCTTTCCTTTTTCCCTACCTCCATTTATGATGAATGACAGAAGCCCTGAACCACCCGACATTTGCTTTTTTGCAAGGTTGTACTGCGGATTGGACTCAAGATACGGATAAAATACTTTTTCAATTTTGGGGTGTTCCTCAAGATATTGAACAATCTTTTTTGCGTTTGCATAGTGCCTGTCCATACGGACTGCGAGCGTTTCTAAACCTCTTAGGAACAGAAACGCATTAAAGGGAGACATAACACCACCCAGATCTACGAGTGTTTCATCTTTTATTTTTTTAATTAGTTCTTTATTCGAAACAACAATTCCTCCAATGGAATCACTGTGTCCTCCAATGAATTTCGTTGCGCTGTAGATAGATATGTCGGTTCCAAATTTAAATGGTTTTTGAAAATAAAAGGTTGCGAATGTCTGGTCAACAGCAACGGGAATATTTTTTTTACTTGAAAGGTTTGCTATCTCCTCTAAATCCACTAAGTCAAGGGTTGGGTTTGCCGGTGTTTCGACAAGGATAAGTTTTGTTTTTTCATCGATTAATTGCTGTTCTTCAATTTCTTTCCCAAATTCACTTGCTTTTGCCCATCGTACATCAATGCCCCACTTAGGAATGAGCTTTGAGAGAAGTGCAAACGTACCGCCATAGATTGGCGAGGAAGCAATTATATTATCACCGCTGTTGCAGAGAGCAAGTATTGTTGTGCTTATTGCTGCCATTCCAGACGCAAACGTAGCAGCGGCTTCACCATCCTCAAGCAGTGCCATCTTTTCTTCCAAAATTTTCAGAGTTGGGTTTCCAAGCCTTGTGTATATATACCCCTCCTCTTCACCGGTAAAAAGTCTCGCTCCGTGTTCAGCGGATTTAAAGCTGAAAACAGCAGCTGTATGAATTGGGGGGGATATTGCTCTTGATAATGGATCAACAGTCTTTCCTTTACCGTGTACTACCTTTGTATCAATTCTCATAAATCCTCCTTTATATTTTTGCAGTACTGGGAAAAATATTTTGATATTTTATTATTCGCAGAGTTCAATGAGTGTTCCAGCAACATTTCCCGGGGAAATAAATGCAATCTTCTTGCCTTTCATCCCCTTTCGTGGTTCCCTGTCCAGTATTTTGACACCCTTTTTCTTTAATTCATTCAGAACCTTTTCAATCTTCTTTACCTTGAATGCAATGTGATGAATACCTTCCCCTCTTTTCATTAGAAATTTAGCAACTGTTGAATTCTTGGTTAAGGGTTCAATGAGTTCAATTTTTATTTTTCCAATGTTTATAGTTGCGAGCTTAATTCCTTGTTTCTCAATTCTTTCTTTATGATCGACAGTTAACCCAAAATATATCTCAAAGAGCTTTGCAGACTTTTCGATGGAATGTACTGCAATTGAAATATGATCTATATCTTTAATCATGAGTTCCATACTCCTTTATTAAAATATCTGTTATCTCACCCAGTGTAGCGTTATGCCTCACTGAATCAATAAAATATGGCATTAGATTTTCCTTCGTTTTTAATTTCTCTCTTAGCGTATTCAGAGCAGAGGTTAAAGCTTTGTTATTCCTTTTCTTTCTATATTCTTTAAGAAAATCATTTCTTTCCTTCTCTAAAGCCCTTGAAAATTGAAAGATGGGTGTTTCTATCTTTTCCTTTTTTGGATAATTGAGTCCAAGGATTTTTTTACCCTTTCTTTCTATGCTCAGTTGATATTGGTATGCGCTCTCTTCGATAACTTTTTGTGAGAAACCACTTTTTATACATTCGATGCCTCCGCCTTTTTCTTCTATCGTTTCGAGAAGAGCATACGTTGCCTCTTCTAATTCGTCTGTTATTTTCTCAATACAGTATGAACCGCCAAGTGGGTCAATCATTTCTGGAATTTCACTTTCGTATGCAATTATTTGTTGGGTTCTTAATGCGGTCTTTACTGATTTTTCAGAAGGTAAACTCAACGCCTCATCGAAAGAGTTCGTGTGAAGGCTTTGGGTTCCGCCAATGATGGATGAAAGAGCCTGGAGTGTCACTCGGACAATGTTATTTTCAGGTTCCTGTGCAGTTAGTGTTGAGCCACAGGTCTGGGTATGAAATCTGAGTCTCTGGGATTTTGGATTTTTTACGTTAAACTTCTCTTTCATTATCCGTGCCCATATCCTCCGTGCTGCCCGGAACTTTGATATTTCTTCTAAAAAATTGTTATGTGCTCCAAAAAAGAAAGAGATTCTTGGAGCAAACTCGTCAACTTTCAATCCCCTTTTGATTGCTTCTTCAACGTATACGATGGCGTCTGAAAAAGTAAGTGCAAGTTCCTGAACGGCTGTTGCACCTGCTTCCCTTATATGGTATCCAGATACTGATACAAAATTCCATTTCGGAATGTTTTTTATGCAGTACTCCCATATATCAATTGCCAGTTTGACAGATGGTTCAACACCGAATACGTAATTTCCTCGTGCGAGAAATTCCTTTAATGGATCATTCTGAACGGTTCCCCTGAGAGCCTTCTCTAAAACAGTCCCTTTCTCTGCTACAAGTATGTACATAGCTAATATGTAGGGTGCGGTTGCATTTATTGTCATTGAAGTTGAGACCTTATCCAGTGGAATGCCACTAAAGATTTCAACCATATCTGGAAGTGCGCTTACTGAGACACCGACCTTCCCAATCTCACCGGATGCACGTGGATTGTCAGAATCGTACCCAAGTTGTGTAGGAAGATCAAAAGCAACAGAGAGCCCTGTTTGGCCCTCTTTAAGAAGATAACGGAATCTTTTGTTTGTTTCACGGGCGGTTCCAAACCCTGCATACTGTCTCATTGTCCAAAGTCTCTCCGTATACATTGTCGGATAGACACCGCGGGTATATGGATATTTCCCAGGTTCACCAAGTTTTTTTGTGTGGTCAAAACCTTCTAAATCCTTTTGTGTATATAGTTTTTTTCTTTCCATTTTCTCAAAAAATTTTTAGCATTATACGTGTAAGATAAAGGAAAGTCAAGGGAAAAAATATACGGATCCCAATATCAACAGAAAAAATTAAAATATCTGAATCAAAAGACTTGGTAATAATTAAAAAGAAAAATTTATTTTATAAAAAAAGACCCGCTTTTAGCGGGTCTTTCTATAGGTAATCTGATATGTCTACCTGACGATAACCATCTTCTTTGTTGCAGTTCTACCTTCCATTGAGAGTCTTATGAAGTAAACACCAGCTGCAACAGGATGATGGTTATCATTCTTACCATCCCAGTATAAAGTTTTTGTACCGGCTTGTTCTAATACATTATCAACAAGTTTTCTTACTAATCTTCCAGTACCATCATAGACTTTTAAAGAAACCTTGCCATTTTGTGCTGTTGAATAGGAGATTGATGTGTGTCCTTTTGTTGGATTGGATGTTTTAGCTGTAAGACTGAACGATTTCGGATCTTGTGTTATCGGCTTCTCTTCAACAGCGACGCCTATGCTAAATAAATTAAGCATACTGTCGACCACAGCAACAAATTCGGAATCGGGAGTACAAATTCTTCCATCAACAGTCCAGAATGATGATCTGAAATCATTCGTGATGACGTTGAAGTGATATTGTCCATCCCATATTATTTGTTGTCCATTTGCTGTCGGGATGACTTCGTCGGGGAAGAATGGGTTGCTTGCAAAATCGGCTGAATCCCCATATGCAAATCCAGCAAGAACGTTTTCACCCTGACAAGCAACCGTGTTGGTAGCCCAAATGACATCATCTGTTACACTCTGAACCTCAAAATAGGGTGTTAGGAAGGTGGTAAGAAAGCTGGGACCAAAGGAATAGTTCGCGTCTTGCCCGATAAACCAGACTTTTCCGCCACCATCCATGTACGTTGACATATTCGCAACTGCTCCGGATGTTGGTGCAAAGCACGGTGACCACCACCAGTCGTAGCAGTTCCAGATAACGAGGTCGTAGAGGGCCATCGTGTCGACTGGAGGACCATCAGACGAGTCAACTACGGGTCCCCACCAATCGTAATTACCAGATCCTAATGTTATGTCCAGATAGTGAATCCACTGCGGATCTGGCTTCGTTGCAGTTCCAAATCCTGGCATACCTGGATCTTCCACGAATAGAACTTCCACTTGCCTATTTGATTTTTTGTAAATTGGTCCTTCATATGTTCTCTTGACACTAATGACTTCGTTACTTGAACTTCTTGAATTGGAAAGAGTTTTCTTATCGAGGCGTGGATCCTGGTTCTTTGTTGCTGCAATAAGTAAAACAGAGAGAATGAGTACAAAGAGAATAATAAGAAATAAGCTTTTCTTCTTCATTTTTTCTCCTTTTTGCTGATTCAAAGATTGATCTTCTCACCTCCTTTCTTTTTTAGTCACTTTTTGAATTGTTACTTTATAACAAAAATTTTGTAATTTGTCAATGAAATTCTTTTTCAAAATATTGGTTAATTTTAGCGATAAGCAGGGGAGTAAAATGAGTTATCTATTGTTTATATTCTCTCAGGAATTTTATTCTTTCTTGAGGATTTAGTCTATCGAAGATCAATAATCCATTGAGATGGTCAATCTCATGCTGTAAAACCCTTGCTGTGAATCCAGAAGCCTCAAAGGTTTTCATATTCCCATCTGTATTAAGATACTCTATTATAATCCTTTTCGCCCGAGGTAATTCTAAAACAGCACCTGGAACGCTCAGGCAACCTTCTTCGTTAACCTCTTCACCATCCATTTCTTTTATAACAGGATTGATAATTTTCAGGAACTCATTATTTTCAAGGAGGCAAACAGCAAGGCTTCTACTAATCCCAATCTGGTTTGCAGCAAGTCCTGCAGCATCTGCCATCTTTACGACCTTTACCATTTCATCAAGTGTTTTAATGACGCTTTCTGAGATGTCTCTGACTTTCTTTGTTTTAACCTTCAGGATTGAATTCGGGAATGTTCTAATAATTTCAACTGTCTTTTTCATTTTTTCTTTAGTTCAATATTTAAATCATCAAGTTGATTTTTCTCTACACTGGATGGGGTTCCCTCAAGCAAACCTTTTCCTGTTAAGGTTTTTGGAAAAGCAATAACATCCCGAATACTGTCAAGACCCTCGAAGACCATACAGATTCTGTCAATGCCTGGTGCAATTCCCCCATGGGGAGGGGCACCATACTGTAAGGCATTAAGGAGATATCCAAACCTGGCTTCTATTTGCTCGTTTGAGAAGTCTGCAATTTTCAGAAGAGTCTTTTGTATCTCTGGAATATGGTTTCTTATACTCCCGGAAGCAATCTCTTCTCCATTAATAACAAGATCATATAGTTTTCCCCTTACTTTCCCTGGTTCTTTTGTTAATTTTTTAAGGTCTTCTTCTAA
>JAGMEZ010000560.1 GCA_023127905.1 Caldifarciminota bacterium | reverse complement strand
GGCAAAATTTCGCCTAAAGGGATGTATATCCGAAGTACATCGCATATACCCCCAAATTGGCAAGATATCCACCCCCATTTCGGATATAAACGAGTTAGCCGAAATTTTTGAATCACCTTTATAAGAACTTAAAGAAGGAAGGTGAAAGAGTTGAATATGAAAGCTTTAATACTTGCCACTGGAGATGGTGGCAGATTGGGCAACTTAACTAAAAATAAACCCAAGCCCCTGATTAAACTTTTGGGGTTATCTTTGATCGAAAGAGTAATATTAACTGCAAAACAAGCAGGCATTAAAGAATTCGTGATAGTTGTTGGTTGTCTGGGTGGCAAAATAAAAGCAAAATTGGGAACTGGAGATCGGTATGGAGTAGAAATAAACTATATAGAAAATAATGACTGCCAAAAAGAAAATGGGATCTCTGTATTAAAGGCCAAGGATTGTTAAATAAAAACTTCGTCCTATTAATGTCATACCATATCTTTGATGTTCGCATACTTAAAGAACTTATCAATTATGACACAAAAAGTTCAGTTGTTTTAGCAGTTGATAGAAGAATACCTTTACCAGAAGACACAAAGGTTCTGCAGAAGAAGGAAAGGATTGCTGACATCGGTAAAAATATAGGAGAATCAAACTGCATAGATACTGGTATTTTCTTGTGCTCACCAAGAATATTTTCTCATATTGAGGAAGCAGTAAAAGAAAAATAGGACAAAAATAGGGACAGCGAGTTTGTCCAGTAAATCAGTAAATGGGTAAATGGGGACAGCGACCATTTTTTAATAGCACTAAAAAATTATTTTAATTTACAGCATGCTGCCAATTGTTGGCAGGCGTACCTATTAAGGTGTACAGGAGAATTATATACGCAGGCTAAAGCCTGCGGCTACCGTTTACATCGCAACAACAGGAGTTGTTACACTCCAAGGAAACCGAAACCGAGATTGCTTCGAGAGCTAATATGTAATAATACTCGCAATGACATACTCATCGGATTTGGTTTATTTCTTGACATTTAATTTTTCTTATGCTATTTTAAAAAAGGTAGGGTTGTATAATGCTCTCCTGAGCATTGGGAACCCCTCGACATATAGAAGAAATTTGATATAATGCGATCATGACATTTGAGCGGTTAATAGTTGGTGGTTTAGGGACAAACTGTTACATTTTGAAATCTGGAAATATTGGGATTATAATCGATCCAGGAGCGGAAGCAAAAAGGATAATTGGTAAGGCTTCTGGTCTTGATATAATTCTAATTCTCCTCACACATGGTCATTCTGATCACATTGGGGCGCTCGAGGAGGTTAAAGAAGCTGTGGGTGCTCCAATTGCTATTCATCCGTTCGATTGGATTGAAGGATGTGATATCGAGCTGAAAGATAATCAAGAAATTAAATTCGGGGAGGATGAGTTGATAGTGATTCATACACCGGGGCACACACCAGGTGGTTGTTGTTTCCTGGTTGGTGAGATTCTTTTCTCAGGAGATACCCTTTTCCCAAACGGATATGGAAATACATCCTTTTCCGGCGGGGATGAACAGGCAATACTGAAGAGTATTCGAGAAAGATTGCTCGCACTTCCAGATGAAACTGAGGTATATCCAGGTCATGGAAAGTCAACTACTATTGGAAGAGAGAGAGGGTTGTATTGATGTTGTTGCACTCCGAGGAAACCATGAATATGAAAGGATACTCGCAATGACAACTCTTCTTCGAATACGTCAGTATGTCCCACCCTCTATGGGAATTAGACAAAGAAATTTTAAATCTTCTGTTCCTGTGTTTTTGAAACCGTGGATTACACCAGGGGGAATGTAGGAGACGTTGCCTTTTCTGAGTTTGTGTTCTTCTCCATCAATCTTTACTATTCCTTCTCCTTCTACAACATAGGTTAAATGATACCAGTCATGCTTGTGGTATGGTGTGTAACCATTTTCACCAACAATAAACATTCTCATAAAACCATTAAAACCATCTTTTGGATTGACAAGCACTTGCTTTTTTACATTTTTTAAATCTTCCTGTTGTAGTTCAATGATTTCAACCTCATCTTCATGCTTAATCATATCTCCCTCCATTTGCCATCTATCGTACTGGGAAAAACTTCACCACAGAGAACACAGAGGTTATTTAGATTCAACAACTTATTAAACATTGCCTTCCCTCCCCCCTCTGTGAACTCAAATGTGTTTCCTATCTCAAGCTTCTCTCCTAACTTCTCTATCCTGAAAGTTAGAATACTTATGCACTTAGGAAATGTATTTCCTAAAATGCTTTCCCTTATTTGCTTGCTCTGTATCAACTTATTGAGATTTCTTTGAGCTGTCATTATTTTTACTTTTTATCTTTTTTGTTTTTTTTGAGAACACAGAGATATTTTTTTCTCTGTGACCTCTGTGGTTTCTTTCATATTCTTTCATACTTTTTTTCCCACTACCCCATCTATACTTTTTCATTAATTTCTTAATTTCTTTCGTGGCGGTGAAAGCATTGCTGGCATAAGCATCAGCTCCGATATCATCAGCGAATTTTTTCGTGATGCAAGCGCCGCCAATTATAACCTTTGAGGGAACCTTCTCCTCTTTTACAGCATTTATGACCTCCTTCATCTTTAGTGCGGTGGTTGTCATAAGTGCTGATAGGGCAATAACGCTTGCACCCGTTTCCTTTGCGCTCTTCACAATAATTTCCGTAGGGACGTCCTTCCCGAGGTCGGTTACGTCAAACCCAGCATTTTTTAGCATCATTGCTACAATGTTTTTTCCTATATCGTGGATGTCTCCTTTTACAGTTGCAATTACTATTTTACCCTCACCTGTTCTCTTTTTCTCAAAACTCTTTTCTATATACTTAAAAACATTCTGTGCTGCTTCGGCAGCCATGATAAGCTGCGGAAGGAATATTTTTCTTTCTTCATACAGTTTTCCTACCTCTTTAAGAACAGGTCTCAGTTTATCTTCAATAACCTTTTCATAATCCATCTTTTTTAACAATTTCTTTACGATGATAAGGAGACGTTCCTTTTCTCCCCCAACCGCAGCATTTAGAATGTCAACGTCTTCTTTCTTCTCTTTTGGTTTTGCTTTTTCTTTCTTAACAGGTTTTGTTTCTTTTAATAATTCTACGATATTTTTTTTGCCCGAGAAGATAGCGGAAAGATCTACTTTACCTGATGGGGCTTTCTCGAGAGGATTCTTTATTACTGCATCGAGTCCGAGTTCTACACAAAGGTTAAGAAAATAGTTATTTAATCTCGGTCTCTGCGGCAGTCCGTAAGAAATATTTGATAAACCAATAATCGTCAGAAGACCAAGTTGCTTATAAGCTTGTAGTGTGTTGAGGGTGAGACGGGGGTCATTTCCGGTAGCAAGGCTCATAACGATTGGATCAAATAATATTCTATTCGTATCGAACTCCATCTCCTTAAGCTGATGTATTACTTTTTTTGCTAATGCTAACCTTTTTTCTGCAGTTTCCGGAATACCAGTTTCGTCAATGGGAAGGAAGACAACCATTCCGCCATACCGAAGAAGCAGTTTAACCTTTTCTTCCATATCTTCGATAGTTATTGAGTTGAGTAAGGGTCTGCCACCATATTCCTGGAGTGCTGCTTCAATGAGGTGAGAACTTCGCAGGTCAATGGAGAGTGGAAGTCCTGGTGAAGCAAGGAGCTCCGTGATAAGGGTTCTTGTCCACTCTTCTGTTATACCCGATTCCATTCCAAAGTTTAAGTCGAGAATCGATGCACCTGCATTAGCTTGCTTCTTAGCTTCGGTAAGGATTGAACGAGACATTCCTTTTTCTATCTCTTTAGTCATTTTCTTTTTACCGCTTGGATTAATGCGTTCACCAATCACAACTGGTGGTGAGTTCGGAACGAAAATGACATTTTTTGTTAAAGAAGAAATGCCTGGCATGGATTCTATCTCCCGTTTACTGGGTTTTTTATCATTTATTTTTTTGACGAGGAGACTGATATGTCTAGCGTCTGTTCCGCAGCATCCTCCAATGATATTTGCACCAAGTTCAATGAAATCCTCTGCATACTCAACAAACTCTTCAGGACCCATTTTGTAATGTGATTTTCCATCCCTGATTTCTGGCATTCCTGCATTGGGTTTTACGCTGAGGAATTTTTTAGTCATTCGAGAAAGTTCCTGGAAGATTGGGAGTAAGCTTTCTGGACCGAGTGAACAGTTCACACCAAGTCCGTCGACGTCCAGATCAACAAAGGCAAGGCTGAAACCTGTTGGGTCAGTTCCAACTAATGTTCTGCCATCTTTGTCAAAAGTCATGTTTGCTACAATAAATGTATCAGGGTCAATATCCTTTGCAGCAAGAACTGCAGCTTTCAGTTCTCTTATATCAAAAAAGGTCTCAAGTATTAAGAGGTCTACCCCTTTTTTCTTGAGAATCTGGGCTTCTTTGTAGAAACAGTCGTAAGCCTTTGAGAAACTTAGATTACCTGAGGGCGGAAACAATTCACCTGTTGGTCCGAGATTGCCAGCAACCAAAACGTTTGATGATGCGGCTTCTCGCGCGATATCTACAGCACATTCATTTATTTGCTCCATCTTTTGCTCAAGACCGACGGATTTGAGTTTCAGAGGGTTTGCACCGAGTGTGGCAGTCAATAGTATATCGCAGCCCGCATTGACATAATTGGTGTGGATTTCGAGAATTGCTTTCGGATTATGGAGTAGGTACACCTCAGGCGGGAATTTGTCGAAACCCTTTCGGATTAACTCAGTTCCTAAAGCTCCATCAAGGAGGAGTACCTTCTGTGACAGGATATTCTTTAATTTATTTCGATTCATCTTCTTACAGTCCCCATTTTTTTCCTTTTATCTCTTCCATAAAAGGACGGAGGTATGCTATGCCTCCTCGTGGGACAGCGATATAGAGACCGGAGATTAACGGTTTTAATTCCTGAAGGACCTTTATGAGTTCATCCTGGAGAAATGGAAGCCAATCTTTCGTCTCCTCTACCAATTTTAGAATGTTTTGAGGGACCTGAATACCTGGAACCTCATGTGCAATGTATTCAAACTGTTTTTTGCTCTTTGGTATGAAAATATTAAGAACAACTGGTGTATTTTTCAGATCGGTTGTATCGAGAAAATCGAGCAGTGTTTTTGAATCAAAGAGCGGTTGCGTTACAAAATAGTCCGCACCTGCATCTATCTTCTCTTCAATCTTTGCTGTTTCTTTCTTAAGATCAGGGGGAGAAGGGTTTATAGCAGCCCCAACATAAAAAGATGTCGGGTTTGTATAAACATTTCCCGCAAAATCCTTTCCCGAATTTAGCAATTTGATGAGTTTGATGAGCCCCGAGGATGTAATGTCATAGACTGCCGTTGACTGTGGATAGTCACCGAGTGATGGTGGATCACCCGATATAGCAAATATGTTATTGAGTCCTAATGCACAGGCAGCAATCAAATCTGACTGAATACGTGTCAGGCTTCTGTCCCTGAGTGCAAAGTGTGGTATCGACTCAAGACCGCGTTTGGTGACCAGATAAGAGAAGGCAACCGGATTCATCCTCACGCGAGCCATTGGCGAGTCAAGAATGCTTACGGCATCAACACCAAACTCCTTGATTTTCTCTATCCATTCTATACTCTTCTTTACATATGTACCTCGAGGTGGAGAAACCTCAACAACAACAAGGGATTTGGTACCGATTTGTTCTTCAACAATATTCTTAACCCTCTTTTTTTCAGCTACTTCCTGTGTCTCTGTTTCTTCTTCTTCGATTAAAAGGAAATGGAGTGATTTTCCTGTTTTGGATTCAAGCATAGTAACAAGGAGTTTTATGTAGGCAGGTGTTGTCCCACAGCATCCACCAACAATCTTTACTCCATTCTTTATGAACTCCCTTGCATATCGGGCGAAATGTTCACTCGAAGCAGGAAATACAAATGTACCATCTATGTAGCGAGGGACACCCGAATTTGGCATGAACGAAACAGGAATGCTGCTCCTTTCAAGGAAATGGGGCATAAGTTCAAGGAACTGGAGCGGTCCAATGCCATGGTTTGCCCCAACAGCAAGAAGAGAGAATTCCTCTGTTGCCTCGATGACTTCCTCAACTGTTTCTCCCGTTGGTGTTCTGAGACCTTCGGTAAAGGTAAATGAGAGGATTACTGGTATTCCTTTTTTGCATTTCTCTACAGTCTTTAAAATAAATTGAGCTTCATCTGTTCCTATCTGGGTTTCAACGAGCAGTGCATCCACACCACCCTCTATGAGACCTTCAACCTGTTCAAATAAACTTTCTTTGAACCATTCTTTTTCATCATCTTCAAGTAATGAGAAGGTTTTACCAGAAGGACCAATTGAACCAGCAGCCCATTTTCGTTCTCCTGCAACCTTTTTTGCGAGCTCTGCTCCTTTTTTATTAACTGTTTTGATTTCTTTGAATCCGACATACGGGTCAAGTTTGAATATATTAGCATCAAACGTGTTGGTTACCAGGAGTTCAGCTCCTGCCTCAACGAATTCTGTGTGAATTTCTAAAATGAGTCCGGGGTTTTCTATATTTAAGGTAGCAAAAGGTTTTTTTGATGAGAATCCTTTTTTGTACAGTGTGGTTCCCATTGCACCGTCCGCTATAATGTAATTCCGCTTAAGGTATTTCGCCAGCTCCATTATTCCGTTCCTCCCTTCAAAGAGCTTTAACAGCAGTGAATACAGGTCTTTAGTTGTATTAGTTTGATTGGTTTTATTGGTGTCTGTGTATCACTTCTTTCATTACTATCTCT
>JAGMEZ010000056.1 GCA_023127905.1 Caldifarciminota bacterium | reverse complement strand
CATTGCGAGTGTGTCTTCTTGCTTCACAAACGCGAAGCAATCTCGCTGTTAACTGTTTGAAGTATCATTACCCCCCTTTGAAAAAGGGGGGACAGGGGGGATTTAAAAAGAAGGAAAATAGAAATTGGAAAATAAAACACTGAAAGAAAAAGGGGATTGTGGGAAGTCAAGCAAAAATAAGATAAAAATCTTAGAAATAGTAAGTAAAAAGGGAAAAGTTAAAGGATAAGGGAAATGAAGGCTTTAATATTGTGTGCGGGTTATGCTACTCGTATGTATCCTTTGACCGAGGATAGACCTAAGTCATTACTTCATGTAGCGAACAAGCCGGTAATTGAATACATTATCAAAGGTCTTGAAAAGGTTCCTGAAGTAGATAAGATTTACATTGTAACCAACGCAAAGTTCTTTAATAATTTTGAGAACTGGAAGAAAACATACTTTACAGAGAAAGAAATTTGTATTATTTCAGATTGTACGACTTCGGATGAAAACAAATTTGGTGCTATTGGTGATATGAGATTCGTAATAGAAACTACAAATATTGATGATGATTTAATAGTAACAGCAGGGGATAATTTATATAAGTTAAACATGAATGACTTTGTAAGATTTTTTAGAAAAAACAGCACAAGTATAGCTGTTCATGATGTAAAGAGTAAAGAACTGGTAAAAAAGTATAACGAAGTTAGGCTGGACGATAAACGTCGAGTGATCAGTTTTATTGAAAAACCATCTGATCCAAAGACTTCCCTCGCAGCTATATGTCTGTATATTTTCCCAGGAAAACAATTGGGGTTAATTAATAAATATATTGAGGAAGGCAATAATCCTGATCAACCAGGATATTACATTCAGTGGTTGTCCAGGAGGGTGGATGTTTTTGGATATATATTTACTGAAAGGTGGTATGATATTGGTGATCTAAATCAGTATGAAAAGGCAAACAGCGAATACACAAAGAGAAGATATGGAGATTGAGAACAGAACAGAAAACATAAAAAAAGAATTCCAAAAAAGATTCGGCAACAGAAGAAATTTGCGATTTTTTCAGGCGCCAGGTAGGGTAAATCTCATAGGAGAGCATACAGATTACAATGCTGGTTTTGTATTACCAGCATGTATTAACAGAAGTATAATCGTTGGTGCAAGTCTTAACAATAGAAATATTCTAAGACTTGCATCAGTAAATTTTAATAATGTTGTTGAATGTGATTTGGACAGTATAGAATACAAACCAGAGCATGGTTGGGCAAACTATCCAAAAGGAGTTGCAAAGACACTTCAAAAGCATGGGTATAATGTGAAGGGAATTGATATGGTTTTTGAAGGGAATGTACCAGTTGGAAGTGGTTTGTCATCGTCCGCAGCAATTGAGATAGTCAGCTGTCTTGCACTTGTATTGTTGTCAGATATTGAGATGGAAAGGGAGAAAATTCCTTTTCTTTGTCAGGAAGCTGAGAAAAAATTTATTGATGTGCGATGTGGAATTATGGATCAGTATGTTATAACGTTTAGCAAGAAAGGTTGTGCGCTCTTTCTTGATTGTCGCAGTATGCAGTATGAACACATCCCTTTTGATAATTCGGATATTTTACTTGTTGTGACAAACACAGAAAAGAAGAGAGAACTCTTAGATTCAGAGTATAACATAAGGCGCTCACAGTGTGAGGAGGGAGTTAAGATATTGAAGCAGTTTTTAGTTGGTGTAAAGCAACTTCGAGATGTAACCTGCGAACAGTTTGAAAAGTATAAAAGCAAACTTCCTGAGGTAGTAAAAAAACGCTGTGAACATGTAATTTATGAAAATGATAGGGTGCTTCGGGCAAAAGAATATCTGACAAAGAGGAAGTTTATGGAGTTCGGGAATTTGATGAATGAATCTCATTTATCTCTCAAGAGATTATATGAAGTTAGTTGTCCAGAATTGGATACGATAGTGGAGACATCTCAAGAAATCGACGGTGTCCTGGGCTCAAGAATGACTGGTGGTGGATTTGGAGGATGCGCTGTAACTGTGGTAAGAAAAGAGAGTGTTCAGGAATTAGCACAGAGAGTATCAGTCAAATATCAAGAAAAATTTAACATAGAACCCGAGTTTTATGTGTGCGAGGTAGAAGGAGGAGCAAGCGAGTTGACATTGTAGGAGATTACAAAGTTACAAGTGGCAAGGTGCAAGTTACAAGTAAAAAATGTATATAAGACAATTAGATGGGATCAGTTTCCCATTAACTATTGACTAATAACTTCAGTCCTGTGCCTTGTACACCCAATCATCTTGTATCCTAAAAGCCTCTTGACATTTCCCCTGTTAAATGTTATTTTCAATCAAATTTAGATTAACCATTAACCAACAACTATTAACCGACTTTTCCCTTGACTTATTCACTGTAATTACCTATAATATTGCCTGATTGCTGAAAAAATTTGAATATGTATGTAATGTAAAGAAAAATAAGGATCCTTTATTTCGTATATAGAAGTCCACCTTGAATAACCAAATAATGAATGAAGTAAGCAATTCAAGAAATCCAAAAAATTGGAGAAGAAATAAAGAAAAATCTAAAAGGCTTAAGGTATGAAATATAGGATTTTCCTCATATGAATCAAAAACACATGAAGAACAAAAGGGAAAAAGGTAGGAAACTGCCAATCCAAAAGGATATAGTACTTTTCAAAACAAGAAATGGAAAAACTGCACTGGAAGTAAAACTCCGTGAAGAAACAATTTGGCTAACTCAGAAGCAAATTGCTTTATTATTTAACACCAAAAGACCGGCGATAACAAAACATCTGAGCAATATTTTCAAAAGTGGTGAATTGTGCAAGAAATCAGTATGTTCCAAAATGGAACATACTGCCAACGATAGCAAAACCTATAAGACCCAGTTCTACAATCTTGATGTAATGCATGATGGGGTCAGGAATGCATGATGGGGTCAGGCATGATGGGGTCAGGCTGGAATCTGAAATCTAGATCCAACTCTCTTAACCACAGCATGATGGGGTCAGGCTGGAATCTGAAATCTAGCTCCAACTCTCTTAACCATAGCAAA
>JAGMEZ010000559.1 GCA_023127905.1 Caldifarciminota bacterium | reverse complement strand
CGTTTCATTCTCTTCTGGTTCAAAAATATTTAAGTGGAAGGGAACAAGAGATTTGACTAAAGTAAAGATTGAGAATGTGATTATTAATGATATGGGGATCATTTCCCTATCCCCTGCCGTGGATACAATTTTTCAGTCGACTGAAGTATTTTTATGGGATTGTGTCTACGACAGTAGAGGGAATCTGTATGTTGCCAGTGGTAATGAAGGAAAGGTTTTTAAAATTACAAACGCAAATCAGGTTTTTACTGTTTTTACCTCTGAGAAAGGTACAGAGATATTTTCCCTTGCCGCGGATAAAGAAGATAATATCTATGTTGGAGAAAGTCCTTCAGGTATAATCTATAAGATATCAAAGAATGGAAATGTTAAAGAATTTTTTGCAACAGATGAAAAGTACATCTGGAATCTACTATTCGATAATAAAGGAATGCTTTTCGTTGCAACAGGTGATAGAGGAAAATTGTTCAGGATTTCAGCTGACGGGAAAGGAAAGGTTTATTACAGTTCAACGGAAAATCACATCGTTACCCTCCTGCTGTATAACGGAAAGCTTTATGCAGGAACAGAACCGAATGCACTTTTTGTTGAAATAGATAAGGAGGGTAAAGCAACTGTTCTTTTTGATACAGATGAGAATGAAGTTCATTCAATGATTGGAATGGGAAATAAAATATTTTTTGCTACACTGAGCCGTCCAATAACAGTAATGCCTTCTTCGTATACTTCATTTTTTAGTAACGGTTCCATTGAAGGATCAAAAATGGAAAAGAGTATACTTTATAAATTTGATATAAACAAGAAGACAGTCACTTCTATATGGTCGTGTACAACACCCCCTATATACGCTCTTTCTGAATTTTCTGACAATAAGGTTTTAATCGGAACTGAGAATGGCAGGCTGTATGGTGCAGATGAAGATGGACGGATTAGCCAGATGAACAAATTTGAGGATTCTCCGATTCTTTCAATCAACAAAGGATTGCTGAAAAATTCCTATATAATTCTTACAGGAAATTTAGGAAACGTAATTAAGATTGGTCCTGACCTTTCAAGAACTGGAAGGATAATTTCAGATGTGTATGATACAGGAAGGATGTCGATATTCGGCAGGATCGACTGGGATTCTGATGTACCTTCGGGGACAATGATATCATTGTGGTTGCGGGTTGGAAATAAAAAAGATCCGGTTGAGGATTGGACTAACTGGAAAAAGATGAAAAAGGGTGCAAATATAAACATTCCTCCAGCCCGTTTCATCCAGATAAAATCTGAATTAGAAACAACAAGCGGATGGAAATCACCTTACCTGAAAGATATTTCTATTTCTTACTTACCTGAGAATAGAAAGCCAGTTTTAGAAAAATTAGTTATCTGCCCCGTTGGGGTCAATGCAAGTGAGGGATATGATCCGATGCTCGGTCCTCAGGCTATTTTGCCAGAAAAGGAAAGGAATTTCTATACAGATCTCGGATTTGATCTTCCGCTAACTCTGTATGGTCTGGCAAAAGGAAAAAGATGTGCTTATTGGGTGGCAACTGACCCGGATAGGGATTCTCTCTATTTTTCTTTCTTTTACAGGGGAGATGAAGAAAAGGAGTGGAAGGAATTAGAAAAGGACTTGATGAGACCTTCGTTTACCTGGGATGAGACTACTCTTCCTGACGGCATCTATTTTGCTAAAGTTTCTGCAAGTGATGAAAGAGATAATCCTGCTTCACGTGCCCTTACATCAGAAATAATCTCAGAATCATTTATAATTGATAATAGTGCACCGGATGTTGAAGTGAATTCCGTAAAGAGACGGGGAGAGAATATTGAGGTCTCTGTTACCGCAAAGGATAAATTATCTCTATTGAAATCCGCATCTTTTTCTATAAACGGTGGAGAATGGAATGTTATTCTTCCTGAGGATGGAATATTTGACAGAAAGGAAGAAAAATTTCTTTTCACCCACAAAGCTGAGAAAAAGGGTGAATATACCGTTGTTGTTAAGGTAACTGATCTCTCCCTTAATACAGGAACTGGCAAGGGTACAGTAGAGGTGAGATAGGGAAGATAGTGAGAGATAGTATGTAGTAAGTAGTATGGAGTAAAGAGAAAGCAACAGGTGAGGCATCCTGCCTCACAGAAAGTTCAAAAGGGATTGCTATTTTGGTAGAAATTATGTAACAATATAAACCAAATAAACCAAATAAACCAAAGAAGGTAAAGAAACCAGAAAGATGAAAATTGTTGTTTCTCCATCTTCATTCAAAGGTTCAATTGGTGTTCTTGATGCCTGTATAGCAATTATAAAGGGAATAAGAGAAGTCTATCCGCAGGCGGATATTCTACAGTTACCTGTTTCAGATGGGGGAGACGGTTTTCTCGAGTCTCTGCTCTTTAATGTTGGTGGAGATTATCTTGAGACAGAGGCAGTTGATTCTCTGGGAAGGAAGAGAAAAACCGTTTGTGGGTTGTTGAAAAATGGGTATGGGATTGTGGAGATGGCTAAAATTTCAGGACTCGGTATGTTGAACAGGAATGAGAGGAATCCACTTATAGCAACATCTTACGGTACAGGTGAGTTGATCAAATTCCTTGTAAAAAGAGGTGTAAAAGAAATTATTCTCGGTGTCGGTGGAAGTGCAACGATTGATATGGGAATTGGATGTATGCAGGCTTTGGGAGTCAAGTTCTTTGATATGAAAGGGAAAGATGTGGGGTATACTGGAAAGGAGATAGCAGAAGTCAGGAAGATTGATACCAGAAGTGTGAGAAGAGATGTTATGGATTGTAAACTTGTTGTAGCAACAGATGTGAGGAATGTTCTTGTGGGTGATGAAGGTGCTGTTTTTACCTATGGTAAACAGAAAGGGCTACTTGATAAGGATATTTCTTTTATGGAAGATGCCCTGATGAATGTTGCTGAGGTGATAAAAAGGGAGTTTGGGAGGGATGTAACATCTATAAGGGGAGGGGGTGCAGCAGGGGGAATAGCAGCTGGGCTGAATGGTATATTGGAAGCAGAGATAAGAGATGGTAGTGATGTTTTCTTTGAACTAACAGGTTTTATAGAAAAGACAAAGAATAAAGATTTAGTGATTACTGGAGAAGGGAGATTTGACAGCCAGACAGGGTATGGGAAAGTAGTTCAAAGGATTCTTGCTTTTGGCGAAGAAAATAATATATTTGTAATCGTGCTTGCAGGTGAGATAACAAAAGAGGCAGAGAAACTATTCAAGGATGGAAAATCATTTGGTGTTACCATAACACCATCAGGGATGAATTTTGAAGAATCGGAGCAACGGGTTGAAGAGTTATTACAGGAAGGAACGGTTAAGGCATTATATGACTTGAAGAGAGATTGAACTTTAGAACAAGGACAAAGTCCGAAAGAAAAAAAAAGATTACTTAGGTGGTGAATAAGGTAAGAATTCTCGCAGTGACACATTAAGAGTTTAAGGGTTCTTTAGACAAAGAGGAGAGGAAGTGAAGGAATTTTTTAACAACAAGAGAATTGGCGTGTTAATGGGAGGATGGTCAAGTGAAAGGGAAATTTCACTTGACTCTGGTAAGAATATTCTTGCTTCGTTAAAGCGTCAGGGCTTTGATGCAGTCGCTCTTGATATGAATAGGGATTTCATTGAGAAGATAAGAGAAGAAAAAATAGATATTATCTTTAATATTCTTCACGGAAAACCAGGTGAGGATGGTACTGTTCAGGGTTTACTTGACCTTTTAGGAATTCCTTATACAGGGAGTGGGCTTCTTGCATCGGCAATAGCAATGAACAAGATAATGACAAAACGGATTCTCTTAAAAGAGGGTATTCTTACTCCTAACTTTTATGCCGTTTTGGAATGGGAAGATATTAAAAAATCTGTGAGAGAGGCAGTTGAGATGGTGAAATTTCCTATGTTCATAAAACCTGCAGAAGAGGGCTCAAGTGTTGGCGCAGAGATATTGTGGAAAGAGAAAGGGATAGAGGAAAAATTCACTATTGAAAGAGAAACTTATGGAACGTTCTTTGTTGAAGAATACATGGAGGGAATGATTGCTACCTGTGGTATTCTTGGTACAGGAAAGGATGCTTACAGTCTTCCGGTTCTTGAACTTGTACCCAAGAATGAATTCTATGACTTCGAAGCGAAGTACACAGAAGGAATGACAAAATTTATTATTCCAGCAAGACTTGATAACGGAATAACAGAAGTTACAAAAAGGTTAGCTCTGGAAACTCACAAACTTATTGGTTGTAGAGGGTTTTCAAGGGTTGATTTTATTATAAAGGATAATGAAATTCCATATGTACTTGAAATTAATACTATCCCAGGAATGACTAAGGTATCAGACCTCCCCGCTGAAACGCAAGAGATCGGTATGTCGTATGATGATCTTGTTATGGAGATTCTCAAGAGTAGCATGCCGCGGTTCCCCTCCATCTAAATCAGGATATACCGCCCCGAATACACAAATTACAATTAACAATCCACAAACAAACAACAATATACAAATTACAAACAAAGGCAATTTAAAAATTGTAATTTGTAATTTGTCATTTTTTTTCTATCTTCTGCTTTCTGTTGTTTATTATTCATCTTTAGTTTGGGATTTGTAAATTGTTTGTCAATTGGAATTTGTAATTTGTTATTTTTTTTCTATCTTCTGCTTTCTGTTGTTTATTATTCATCTTTAGTTTGGGATTTGTAAATTGTTTGTCAATTGTAATTTGTAATTTGTTATTTGCTATATGCCTTCTCCCTACTCCATACTGCATACTCCATACTCCTTACGCAAGGGTGGGGGGAAGAGGGGAAGGGGGACTGACGTCCCCCTTATAAGTGGTGGAGATGAGCGGATTCGAACCGCCGACCCCCTGCGTGCAAGGCAGGTGCTCTCCCAATTGAGCTACATCCCCATTATATTCATTTAAATCAAGTTCAAAACTACTGTTCGAAATTCCATTTTCTTATTTTCTGTGCTTAGAAAAGGTACGTTGCGCTCACTTTTGTGAAGATAGGATTTTCCTTCCCACTTGTGAAATAACCGTAAGTGAATGGAAGGTCCTCATGTATTACTGCATCAATTTCAAGTGAACCAAATCTTAACCCCAATCCTGCGTTCAGATCAAATGGAGCATTTTTGTCTGTAAAAATACTTTTAATTCCATTCTCCGATTCTATTTTATGGATTAAGAATGATTTTTTTATTCCTGCCCGTACAATAAGCCATGATCTTAGTTTTGATTCTATACCGCCTACAAGCTCTGGCATTCTATTATCGGTTATTGTTGTATCATAAGCAGCATTTGATTTTTCAGAAACCCTACTGTTGTAAAGTACTCCAAGGATTACTCTGTTTTCATCAAAGGGGACGAGATTAAGACCAATCCCAGCTTTGGTAGATGTAGTTATTCTATTTATTTCTGTTGATATCGAAGCTGCTGCTTCTTTAGAACTCAAATCGGTAATTGAATATTCGAAGAAAGGAATTAGGCTTACGTAATCATTCAGGTTGTAAAAGAATCTCCCACTGAAAACGGTTGACATTTTATTGTTGTTTTCGAAAGTAAAATTATCACCCTGTTTGTATGTAAATTTGTATATGTTTGTGCCTCCTGCTATTTCTAAAAAATGTTCTGATTCACCGATAGAATAGGAAATGCTTAATCTTCCAGAGGAAACGCTCGACTCATTGGTAACATCATTTGTTGTTCCTTCTTCATCATCATTTGCTGCAGCAATTCCATAACCTCCGGATATTCCGATGCTAAACGTTTCTTTAATTTTAATTGAATAACAGATATTCATAACTGCATCTGGTTGTGCTATTAAGGTTTCATAGGATGTAGTAGGAAATACGGGAACGTCTGTCTTGTTAAAAATCAGACCGATATTACCAAATCGTCCCAGTTCTTTTAAGAACGAAAAATAAGCAAAAGAATCTGAATATGGATAAAATCCATATTCTATGATTCCTCTCTCCACAAATCGCTCAAGACATGAAGGATAATTATAGATATTTATGTCGTCAATGAGGATATTTTCCTCTGAACCAAGTGCAGAA
>JAGMEZ010000558.1 GCA_023127905.1 Caldifarciminota bacterium | reverse complement strand
CTTAAAGAAAGTTTTGAAATAACGAAAAAAAAGGTGGAAGAACTTGATAAAACCGCAAAAAGAGTTGAACCCCTTCTCGATATTCAAAAAATGCCATACTCCAAGGAATTTTCTTTTATCGGTTTCACCTTGAGCGAAATACTTGATTCACTTCTTGAAATAAGTAAACAAAATATAAATTCATTCTCCTCTGCTTACGATAAACTTACTAAGAATGAAAAACTGGCATCTTCGATTCCATCAATAAGACCTGTAGACGGGAGTTTAGTCAAAGGTTATGGCTACATTAATGACATTTTTACGGATGAGGTAAGATTTCATCCGGGAGTCACTTTCAATGCAATGAAAGGTTCTCCTGTTTATGCAACGGGAAATGGTTCAATTATAAGAGAGGGGATGGAAGATGGAATAGGACTTTTTCTGGAAATAAATCACGGTTTCGGTTATATCACAAAATATGGTCATCTTCGATCAGTAAGGGTTGAAAAAGGGGATTATGTTAAGCGGGGTGATATAATAGGATACGTTGGAAAAACAGGAAGAGTCACAGGTCCCTGTCTCTACTATGAGGTAATACTGGGCGGGAAAAAAACCAATCCTCTTAATTTTATCTTTAAAGACTTTAAAACAATTGAACCAGGATTTCACTATTGAATATTAAAATACTAAATTCCAAAGTCTCAAATCCAAGTATCCTTATCTTTCATACTTTTTGATTTATCTTTTTGTATGGAGTATCTTAATATCTTCAGAAAAAAATCTATCCCGATAGGTGTCTCTGTGAGCCATATCCACATCAGTAGAGAGCATCTTGATAAATTATTTGGAGAAGGTTATGAATTAACTCCAAGAAATTACTTAACCCAAAAGGGTGAATTTGCTTCAGAAGAGATAGTAACTCTTATTAACCATACAAAAAAACTTGAGAACATTAGAATACTTGGCCCTGTAAGAGACAGGACACAGGTAGAACTCTCAAGAACTAATGCAATAAGACTTGAATTAAATCCTCCTATAAGAGACTCGGGAAATCATGAAGATACACCTGGAATAACCATTATAGGACAAGCAGGTAGTATTACTATTATAAAAGGTGTAATCCTTGCGATGAGACATATACATATGAGCCCCAAAGATGCAGATTTTTTCCATGTTAGAGACAGTGAAATTGTCCAGTTTTTATGCGGCGAACAGAGAAGACTTATATTTGATAGTGTAATCGTAAGGGTAAACAAAAATTATGTTCTCGACTTCCATATAGATACTGACGAAGCAAATGCAGCAGGTATAAATACCGGGGATACTGGGTATCTCATTAAATTCTCCCGTGGTTTGAGTAATAAAAAAGAGTCAAGAAGAGAAAGAACTCTCATTACAGAAACTGATGTCTTAGCACATCTCAACAAAGGTGAAAAATTAATTGTTACAAAAGATACGATTTTTACCCCCCTTGCTTTAGACCTCGCAAGAAAACACAACTTCGTTTAATAGGCATTCCAATTGCCCCGATGATTAACCAATTTTTCTTATCTTCATACTCAAGTCAATGGAGCGGTACGAGTGGGTTAGTGAGCCTACTGAAATATAATCAACGCCTGTTTCTGCTATTCCTCTTATATTTTCAAGATCTACATTTCCCGATACTTCAAGTTCGCATTTTCCATCAGCAATCTTTACTGCTTCTCTTATTTCTTCAAGCGTCATATTATCCAACATAATTCTATCAACATCAAACATTAATACCTGACGGAGTTGTCTTTTGTTTTTTACCTCTATCTCTAAGAAAAGTCTGCCTGAATCTGCATTCTTCACTTTATTCAATACATTTTTTATGCCATCTCCGAGATCAATATGATTATCTTTTATTAGAATCTGATCATAAAGTCCCATCCTGTGATTATATCCTCCACCCATAGTAACAGCATATTTCTCAAGAATTCTGAGATTAGGAGTAGTTTTTCTTGTATCCAAAATCTTTGCTTTCGTACCCTCTGTTTTTTCAACAAACTTTGCTGTAATAGTTGCAATACCACTCATTCTTTGAAGAAAATTCAAGGCAACACGTTCAGCTGACAGAAGAGACGAAGCAATTCCCTGGATATCCGCGATTGTGTCCCCTGATATAAATTTATTACCATCTTCTTTATGAAAAGTAATTTTAATTTTTTTATCAACGACCTTGAATACCTTCTCGGCAACCTGTGAACCAGCAAGTATTCCCTCTTCCTTTGCAACAATAACCCCAAGGGCACTGATTTCTGGGGAAATAGTAAATTTTGTTGTTACATCACCCTTCCCAATATCTTCTTCCAGTGCTTGCTTTACAATCTTTGATAGTTTTTTTCTACCAATCATAAAAAAACTATATCATTTCGCACCTTTCCAGTCAAGAAAAATTTGCCACAGAAAAACAAGGGAAAGAAGCAACCGAAGAAACTTATTGACATTGATTTTTTTTTCTGATATAAAAATTAATGGTCGTGCTAGACGGGGAGTCAGCGGTGCCCTGTAACC
>JAGMEZ010000557.1 GCA_023127905.1 Caldifarciminota bacterium | reverse complement strand
ACTTCTGATGTTCCTTCATAAATCTCCATAAGCTTTGACTCCCTGAACATCCTCTCAACAGGATAATCCTTTGTGTAGCCGTAACCACCATGAATCTGAATAGCCTGCCTTGTAACATCTACTGCCACTTCTGATGCATACCATTTTGCCATTGCAGATTCAACGGAGAACCTCTTTTTCCCATTATCCTTGATATATGCTGCTTTCAAAACAAGGAGTCTCGCTGCATCTATCTTTGTCGCCATATCTGCAATCATACCCTGAATAAATTCAAACTCGCAAATGGGTTTTCCAAACTGTTTTCTCTCCTTGGAATATTTTATTGATTCCTCTAATGCACTCTGCGAAATGCCTACAGCTTGTGCCCCAATATCTATCCTGCTCACATCTATTGTCCCAAGAGCAATCTTGAAACCTATCCCTTCCTCAGCTATAAGATTTTCTTTTGGAACCCTACAATCCTCAAATATAAGTTCACAGTTTGCTGTTGCACGTAATCCCATCAGGTCTTCGTGCTTACCTTTACTGAAGCCACTAAATCCATCTTCTACAATAAATGCACTAATCCCTTTATGTTTTAATTCCTTATTTGTTGAGGCAAAAACGACAAAAATTCCCGCTTCTCCACCATTTGTGATAAATCTCTTGGTCCCGTTCAATATGTAATAATCGCCTTCAAGCCGTGCAGTTGCCTCAATACTTGCAGCATCACTGCCAGCATTCGGTTCTGTAAGAGCAAAGGCTCCTATATTTTCCCCTTTACAGAGAGGGGGAAGGTATTTCCTTTTCTGTTCTTCGTTCCCCCAATGCTCGATTGGATAAGCAGTAAGTGAATTGTTTACTGCTACAATTACACCAGTTGATGCACATGCTCTTGAAATTTCCTCAATTGCGATGGCAAGACTGATAAAATCCATACCTGCTCCTCCATACTCTTCTGGTACAATAATGCCGAGGAGTCCAAGTTCTGCCATCTTTTTTAGTGTATCCCATGGAAACTCTTGTGTTTTATCAATTTCTACCGCCTTCTCTTTCAACTCCTTTTCAGCAAAATCATGGACCATATCCTTTATAAGTTTTTGGTCATCTGTGAAGTCAAAATTCATCTTTCCTCCTTTCTCTTCAGACTAATTACTGAATGTAAGTTATCTTCCAAGTATCTGTCTCGAAATAACAATCCTCTGTATCTCTGATGTTCCTT
>JAGMEZ010000556.1 GCA_023127905.1 Caldifarciminota bacterium | reverse complement strand
GGGCATAAGAAAGTGAAAAGTAAAAACTGAAAAGAAAAAAGTGCAGCAATACTTTTTTGGGCACAGTCATCTTTACCTCCTTTCTGTATTATTTTCATTATTTTATATTATAATATAAACTGTGTTCCAATTCTATATCTTCTATTGCTATTACTTGCTTATATATCAGGACTTTCCAATCTTTATTTTTCTTCTTGACAAATATCTATTATTCAGGTATTATATTTCCGCAAAACCGAACAGTCATGAATAAAGATATTGAGACAAAGATAAAGGCAGTTGAGAAATACTCTAAAGATGGTTCATTAAGAAAGACTGCCCTGAAATTTAATATTCCTCATAACACTTTGTGGGCATGGGTAAAGAAGTATAGGCAGGGAACCAGAAGTTTTTATGTAAAACCCTGGAATCGACCTTCCAAGGAAATAGAAGAAAAAATTATGCTGCTAAAAGAGAATGATCCTTCTCTTACAATAAAAGAGACGAAAAAGATTCTCAACAAACAGGACATTTCCCTCTCGGTCAAAGGTGTGTATGATATATGGAAAAGATACAATCTTGTCAGAAGATCTGTTGAGCACCCCTTTTCTCCTCTTTCACCCTCAACAGCTGAAACAAAATGTGCAATTGAATATATAAGGAGTTTATTCAGGAGTAAGAAAAACAATAATACCTTAAGAGAGGCAGCCCTCATTGTTAATAATCTACCTTCATATCCAACTGGTAATGAAGATATCTTGCAGGAGATTCCAGAACGTTTTTTATCAGCAAGGAGAAAGTTGGATCTCCTCTATATTAATTTCCTTGAGATTCCTATGCCTGAATACTATAAAAAGATAATAAGCGTGAGAAAAACCCTGGAAAAAAACGGATATTTGTATTCTTCAATTATTGCAGGACTTCTGGAAAGTCTTGCACTCCATTGGATGCAAACACCTGAGGAAGGATTGAAATTACATTCAATTCTAAGAAAACGTAAAGGCAATTTACGTGACCCTGTAATTAATTTTGAATTAGCTCTTTCATCGGCAATGGCATATGCTGAACTCCTCCAAGCAGAAAAGTCCTATGAATATGCGCGAAGGTGTAAAAGACTTCTTCGTTCGCTACCCTATTCAAGTTTTTTAGTTCATTATGGGGATTTTATGACTTCTATTTTCAATTACAAGGAAGCTGGGCGTTTTTACCAGATGACAATAGAGAGTTCACCAGAGAAAAAAACACTGATGTTATCTCTTAAGATGACCCTGTGTTATATTATGGCGGGGGAATACAGTAGAGCAGCAAAGATATCAAAAAGAGTGAAGATACATCCTCAAAAAAATCATTACGCAAACTATGCTATTAATCAGGCAT
>JAGMEZ010000555.1 GCA_023127905.1 Caldifarciminota bacterium | reverse complement strand
TACCAAATTACTTAATTACTATATGCGCTAATTACTCAATTACAAAATTACTCAATTACTGTATATGCAAATTACTCAATTACTAAGTTACCTAATTACGATATTCCATTCACAGAATTTCCATTTTCTTAATTTCTGACTTTCCTTCTTTTTTATGTCCCCCTTTTATAAAGGGGGATTTAGGGGGATTTTAAATCCCCCCTGTCCCCCCTTTTTCAAAGGGGGGTATAGGGTTGATTTTCCCTTTTTCAAGGGGGGGTATTAAGAATGTCTATTTTATCAAAATCACTTTACTAGTTTTTATAAAATCATCAGTGTCCATTCTTAAAAAGTAAATTCCATTGCCAACATTATTCCCCATATCATTTTTACCATTCCAAACAACTCTGTGGTAGCCTGGTTCAACTTTTCCGTTTATCAATGTATTAACTACCTGTCCAGCACTATTGTAAACTCTTAAATCCACGGCGGAATACTCTGGAATATCGTAACGTATCTCCAATCTCCCACAGAATGGGTTTGGATAGATGTCATGCAGAGCATATACACGTGGAATATTACCAAGAACAATAACAGAAACAGGTCCAAATATTGACTTCTCACCTTCTCTATCAATACTAATCAACCTGTAGTAATACTTACCATCCTTTCCCATATTTTCGTCAAAAAATAAATACTCTGTTGGTGTCGGTTTCGTCCCCTGACCATCAACAGAACCTATCTGTTCCCATTCATCATTTACATCAGGAGTTTTCTCTACAATCCAGCAAACATTGTCTATCTCACTTTCAGTCCGCCAGTAAATTCTTACCTTTCCTTTTAAGCCTGTTGCACTGAATTCTGTTAGATAAATTGATAATTCTGAAAGGTTTCCAATCTCCCAGGCAAGAAGGGACGGATTTTGAGACGCCCTACTCGATGGACGGTAAAGATTTGCTACTAATCTTATTGTATCATATATCGCGGGATTAAGCACATCTATCGAAAGCACTCCACTTGCTCCAGTTGTAAAGAAACCAGAAGAGTTCCCCGGTAAAATACCATCAGGAACAAGCGCCCATGCCCCACCTGACAGATACTCTAATTGTGCAGAAATAGAATCATTCGAATGAGATTTATCCCAAATAACATTACCCCAAAAAGAACGGCTATAGACACTGTCCAGCTCATCAAAAATAACAGGTGTTCCCGTAATTTTACCATCTGTATTAAGCAAGTTAGTCTTACGGATGAGATAAACATTGTCCACTGCACAGGCATAACCCCAGTGACTTGATGCCGTCTCATCATGATACATCCACTCAAATTTAACTGAATCAGTTGGGAGGTAAGATGATAAATCTATTGTCGCTGTTCCGCTTGTACTCGAAGTATACGTAGCAATAGTAATCCAGCCTCCCCAACTTCCATTTAAGAATCGGACTTTCACCTCATATGTTTCTCCATTTTCCCAAACCCGGAAACCGTATCCATATTGAATGAAAAGACTATCCGTATTGTCCGGTACAAATATAGGTGAAGTAATTAATTCCTCGTTGTTATTAATTACTCCATCCCCAGCATCATCATCAGAGTAATAGGCATAGTAGCTTCCATACGAAGGAGGAGTGTAACTACTCAAATCCCCTGTCGTTCCTACAATCCACTCGTAACCGTCTCCATTGCCGTTAATAACAGTCCATCCAGAAGGTACACCAACTGATTCAAAATCCTCTTCCAGAAGGGTATCAGTTATAGTTCCACCTTCAGTAAGCAGAATAACTGCATCACCCACAACGGCAACATCAATCATTGCATCATGACTAAACTGCTCGCCCTTAGTCTGATACCAGCTACAGCTAAGCTCAGGTAAAACCGTTCCTATGGTAAAACTCCTTGTTTCACTAAATCCACCCCAATAGTCTGAACCTAATGGGTCTTTTCCACGTACCCTCCAATAGTATGTCTCTCCATCTATAAGGGGAGATGGAAATGTGAAACTAACAACGACACCACTTCCATACAACACGGTAGTTGAAGTGCTCGGAGTACTAAATCCTGGATCTGTATCCCAGGAAACCTCGTATTCAATTTCATCTCCCTCATCATCAGTAGAAGCAAACGTCAACGTTGGCTGTAACACAAAGTCCCGTGCATAGTTAAAGAGATTGAAAACTGTTGGTGGTGAAGGACATCCCGCGGCAAGCCTGACACAACCCTCGTAACGAAAATGATTATATTTTGTCACAGTTACCCATATCGAATCTACAGGCAGAGAAGGATTAATATTCAGTGTAACCTCTCCAAAATTATTTGTGTGCCCTCTCACCCACATAGCTTTATCAACTTCACACCAACAACATACAAGTGCACTGTCAACTATTGTAATTCCATCATCCTCTCTGACCGTTACGGTAAAACTGCTTGGTCCCAAAGGAACCGTTGCATCATGGGTAACATCAAAGGAATCAGGAATTTCTGAATAGAGAGTTATGAATGCGTCGCAATGCGTGTGGAATAGATTGTAGGTAATAGCCTTATCGCCAGTATTGTATGGCCAACTGGAAGCCTGTAGGTAATATTTCCCTGAAACGCTGGCAAACCCTGGCCGTAAATTAACAACAAATGTATCCTGTTGGCTGGAAAAGATATTTCCTGGATCAAAAAAAGGCCACATTCCGTCATATAAACCAAATATGTAGGTATCGTTAACAAAGGAATAGGAAACCTCTGAGGCAGCAATTAACCCCAAAGCACCGTACTGCATCCTGTGAAAGGCTTCGGTAAACACCTCGCTTACATAATCAAATCTACCAGTACGGCAGTTGATTGAAAAAACAAAAGGAAGCATTGTATTGTTTAAACCAGAAAGATCGGGTAATGTGTAATCTGGCTCACCCCAACCATCAAAGTCACCATGGTCTCTATGTTGAACAATAAATGCTCCACTATTAATGTCATTATTGATACCTGCTGTCGAACCACTATTCCACCAGGAAGAATTGTATGGATTAGTATCTGGTATATAACCCAATCCCGCAGATCCGAAGTAATTTACAACATCGCTGGTGTTTGTTGCAGTTGACCATGCGCAACCGATTGTAGGGGTACCATTATATATATTATACTGTCTTGCTGGAGATTTTCCCAATTCATTAATAAGAAATCCCCTTATGATCTCAGTACAGAGCTGAAACCAACGTGTAGTTTGCCAGCCACAAGCCATTAGAGGATGATCATAGAATCCTGCATCTGTAGGGGGATTACGCTGTTCATAATTAACAAACTTGTAAATCATCTCTTTTAGATCAGCATTATCCTGTGCTGTAATCCTCGCAAAATTCATTTCAGGTAGTCCATCACCATCAACATCAGCATAGGTATTGTCAGTAACATAGTCAGGAGAACCGGCATAAGGATGTGGATAAATCGGTGATGTTATGCCGTACGCCTCACCAGAACTTTCATAATCAGACAAAAGAAGCACTGCAACTGGGGGAATGCTCCATGTATTATAGGCGGTATTAATAAAGTTCTCAATCGCAGCAACTGTATTACTGCCAATTTCAGGGTCAGTAATCTTATAAACATCTGTGAGAATTCCCTGTTTCTTCCTCCAATATTTGATCGTATCAGCCCACGCAATAAAATCCGGGTCATCAGGAACTATAATAATATACTCACATTCACCTGCCCTTGTATCTGTTTCTCTCGAAAACTCTATAGAACTGATTGAAGGGAGAGAATTGTAATTGAGTAGATTTCCATATAGGATGGGTTCAAACCACCTACTCCGCAGCCTGTCATCGCCAAAATGACCGGAACCTCCCTCAAAGCTCACTAGTACCCTAATATCCTTGTATATAATAAGTTCTCTGGTTACAGGATTATACTGAAAAGGTGTGATTCCTAAAATCACAACATCCACTCCACGCATCTTCTTAGGCTCAGAAACCCTTACTGGTTCAGATGGATAATATGCATCAACGTCATATATTTTCTTATCTTTCTTATAGATTAGCGGTGAATCATCTATTTCAAATGGGATGTTGGGAGCAGGCGCAATACTAATATCCTCAATAACCTCTTTCCTGTAAGAAACTATCTTGATACAAACAGACGCACCTTGAGGAGATGCAATATATCTCCCCATTCCTGGAAGATTTGGAGCACCTTCATCATTCGGCAGCCATGTTCCAGGAATTGAAACCTTGTACATGTCCTCACCACCCACTTCATGTTTTTCAAGTCTTATCTGGTGGAGTAAGTATATGATTTCCATTCCTTCTTTTGTAGATGAAACCAGATTAAACCCCTGTTTACCCCAGTTGTTATCAAATTTTATCACTTTTCCAGAAGAAGATAAAACCATGAAAAACAGAAAGATAAAAACATAACTAAAAAACAAAACCTTTTTTTTCACACCTACCTCCTTTATCTATCCTTTCCTTCTTACACAGTTTTTACATTTAATGTAATAAGTGCAAGAATTGTGCCAGAAAAGTGTAAAAATTAAGTCTATGGAAATAAAGAAGTTACAAATTATTTATTTTTTTCACCATCTTGATGTCATGCAAAAATTGCACTTGTCAAGGAAATATACGTCCAAGTATTTATATATATGGTACTTAGATGATGTGCAAAAATTTCACTTTGAAGGATATTCGCCACAGATGAACACAGATTTTCATAGCAATGACAGAAATCATGTTCGCGAAAGATGACAGATTGCCACTGCAACAGCATCTGATACATCAAAACTGCCTCTAATCTTCTGTTTTACCATCTGCTCAACCATGAACCTTACCTGTTCTTTTGTTGCTCTTCCACGTCCTACAGTTGCGCTTTTCACAGTCGCAGGTGAATACTCAAAAACCTCAATACATTTCAGGCTGGCTGAAAGCATTACCACACCTTTCACTTGACTCATCTTCACAAGACTATCAACATTTCTGCTGTAAAAACTTGACTCGACAGCAAGGCATGAGGGTGAATACTTCTCTATAATGTCTATAAGATTTTCATATATTAAAAGAAGCCTTTTTTCTATTGATTCTTTTTTTGTTTTTATTAAACCCGATTCTATGATAATAAAATTATTTCCATTTTTTTCTACGATTGCATACCCGGTTTTTTGAAGACCAGGATCAACTCCAATAACCCTGTTTTTTATACTGTTACACTGTTCGATCATATAATTGGGAATTGGGAATTTTTCTCCGCTCTTCGCTTCTTAGTTTATTTTACTTGTGTTAATTCACGACTATTGATTTTCACCATGCTCATCTATTTGTTTCTTATCACCAAGTTTATTTTCGATTCTGCGTATTCTTTCGTTTACTGATGCAAGAGTTTCTCCTAAAAATCCCATAGCAAGCAGCAGAAGTCCTGAAATAACGAACAGTATGACAAGATATAATAATGGTCTGAACCCATGGTTAAACCCGTAGCGGAGTATGAGAGCTATCAATCCGGTAACGACACCAAGAAGAATAAATATAGAACCAGTTATACCAAAAAGGAGCATTGGTTTTCTCAAGAAAGTTATTTGAAATTTCACACTTAAAAGGTCAAATATCCCTATTATAATTCTTCCTTTTCCTCCATATTTTGTTTTTCCTGCTCTTCGGGGATATAGAACAACCTTCACTTCTGATACGCTGTATCCTTCATGTACTGCAAGAGCAATGAGAAACCTGTGCCAGTCCTTTCTTAAACTGACCTTTTCAAGAATTTCTCTCTTAAATATTTTTATAGAATTCTGGTCGTGAATTGGGAGATTAAAAAGTTTCCTTGAAAGAAAATTGTATATTTTGGAAACAAACTGTTTAGAGTACTTGCCCTGTTTCCAACCTGTGACAATATCATATCCACTTTCCAATTTTTTATAGAGCTTTTTTATATCATTCGGGTTGTATTGAAGATCTGCATCAAATAGCAATATAGACTTTCCGTGAGCAAAACGATATCCAGTCAATAACGCATCAGTTTTCCCTCTGTTTATTCTATGTCTTGCAATATTAACGTTTATAAAATTCTTCTTTGCTCTCTCCATCTCCTCCCAGGTTCTGTCAGTACTCCCGTCATCTACATAAATTATCTCAAATGTAAATTTTTCATCAGCAAGAGCTTTATGAATCTCCTGAGCTGAAACACTAATATTTTCTTCCTCATTAAAAGCCGGGATAATTATAGAAAGATCAATCATTTTCTTCCAACACCCGAATATATGAACCCTTCGTCTTCTATCGATTTTGGATCGAATATATTCCTTCCGTCAATTAATATTGGAGTCCTAAGAAGTTTTTTTATCTTCTTCACCTTTAGATTCTTAAACTCATCCCACTCTGTTAGAACAACCAGCGCATCACTATCTTCGCAAACTTCATAAGGATCTTTACAGTAAGTGATACCTGGAATAATCACTTTCATTCTCTCCATTGCTTTTGGGTCGTAAGCCTTTATCTTTACACCCTCTTGTAATAATTCACCTATGATATCGATTGAAGGAGCATAACGAATGTCATCTGTATCGGGTTTGAAAGAAAGCCCGAGTATTCCAACACTCTTCCCATTTAGATTCCATAGGTTTTCCTTTATCTTTTTGACAATTAATTTCTTTTGTTCATCGTTAATTCGTTCAACCTCTTTAAGTAATCTAAAATCATATCCAAGGTTCTCAGCAATCCTTATAAATGCACTCAAATCCTTAGGGAAACAGAATCCCCCAAAACCCGCACCTGCTTTAAGAAAATCTTTTCCTATCCTTTTATCCAATCCCATTCCTTTGGCTACCATCTCAACATCCGCACCAGCCCTCTCACATATAATTGAAATTGCATTGATAAAAGAAATCTTTGTAGCAAGAAACGAATTTGAAGCATGTTTTATTATCTCTGCACTCTCAATATCCGTTACTAAAATCGGCGCATCCACAGGTTTGTAAAGTTCACAGAGGATGTTCTTCGCTCTTTCTGATTCAACTCCAATTACAATCCTATCGGGAAAAAGAAAATCATTTATTGCAGAACCTTCCCTCAGAAATTCGGGATTTGAAGCAACATCAAAATCAATACCCCTCGCATTTCTTATGTTTATTGTCTTTTTTATCCATTTTCCTGTATTTACAGGAACTGTACTCTTACCAACTACAAGTTTGTAATCAGTCATAACATCCGCAACAACAGCAGATACCTTTTCTACGCTCGACAGGTCTGCCTCACCATTTTCTTTCGGAGGAGTACCTACAGCAATAAAGATGATTTCAGATTCCTTTACAGCATCCTCAATTTCTGAAGTAAAGGATAACCTCTTTTCATTCCTGTTTTTTTTAACCATTTCTTCAAGCCCTGGTTCATAGATAGGAATAATTTCTTTATTAAGTTTTTTTATCTTTTCAATGTCATTATCCACACAAATTACATCATTTCCCAATTCAGAAAAACATGTACCTGTTACCAGCCCGACATAACCTGTTCCAATCATAGCGATTTTCATAAATCCTCCGTTCTGTTTATCTCAGCAGATTTATCAGTTTATCTATATATTCTTTTTTATTGGTGTAATCTGTTTAATCTGTGTAATCATTGCTATTCTTACTTATTTCTTCCTAGTCTTCAAACCAATATATAAACCTTCCACAGTTAGGACAAATTGTCACTTCTTCATTTTTATTTTTTCGTACAACAAAAGCTGATGGGAGAGTTACAAAACAACCATAACAGATACCATCTATTACAGGTGCAACCGCTCTCGGGTATCTTTCTATAAGTTTTTCATATCGCTTCAGCAAAGCTGTCTCTAAATCTTTTTCAACTTTTTCTTTTGCTTTTAGAAGATCTTCTTTATGTTTTGAAACTTCAAATCCAGCCTCTTTTTCAGTATTTACTTCTTTGATTAATAGACTCAAATCATGAAGTACTATTAGAAGTTCCAATTGTCTATCCATAATCTATCTTCCTTTTTCTTCTAATTCTTTAATAATCTTAAAAAATTCATTTTCTTCTGTTACACTAAATAGCCTTTTATCTTTTGCAATATTCTTCGCTAACTCTGCAACTTTTCCGAGGGTTATTAAATACGAATTTGAGGTTTCCTGCGGAGGAGCAATTATGAGAAAGAAAAGATGAACAGGTTTACCATCATAAGAATCAAATAAAACGCCTTTCCGGGACAAACCAATAACCAGCTTGAATTCTTTAACAAGTAGTGATCTTGCATGTGGGATAGCAATTCCCATTCCTACACCTGTTGAGCCCATATCTTCTCTTCTTACAAGTGTTGTGAGGAGTATGTTCTTAGCATTTTCATCCATAGGAAGAAGTGATACAAGCTCTTTGAGAATTCCGTCTCTTTTTTTACTTCTTAAACTTAGTTTAATAGTTGAATTACAGATTTTATCATAGAGTTTCATTGACTTATCCATTAAGAACTATATTTATCACCTTTTTTCAGTATTGTCAAGTCTTTTTCTAATCACCATTTGCGTTTTATCGTTTAATTCGTTAGTATCGTTTAGTGTTTGCTTTTAATATTTTAATTACACAATAACTTAATTACTCAATAACTGTTGCGAAGCAACTAATCCCTTTTTCCTTTTTCCTTATTATGTACCGTGATGTACATGAAATGAAAGCCACTCCAGTTCAGTTGTTAAATCTACCGATGAAATAACTATTCCTTGAGAAACATGTATTTTAATAGGAGCAAAGTTAAGAACTGCTTTAATTCCATAATCAATCATGCTATTCACAACACCCTGTGCCGAAGAAGCTGGTGTAGCAATAATTCCATAGATAATTTTGTGTTTTCTGATTTCTCTTTGCATCTCTTTTGAATCTTGTATGTTAATCCCAGCAATCTTTTTTCCTATTAATCTCTTATCGTTATCAAATGCATGTGTAATAATAAATTTTCTCTTCTTGAAGCCTTTGTACTGAAGTAATGCCTTCCCAAGATTTCCACAGCCAACGAGTATTATACTCTGTAAATTATCAAGTCCCAAAAATGTATTCAGAAAATTAAAAAGTTTACTAACATCATAACCTACTCCCCTTTTTCCAAATCCACCAAGAGTAAAAAGATCTCTTCTAACCTGTGCGTCAGATAATCCAAGTGCTATCGATAGTTCCTTTGATGATATTATATTTAACCCTTTTTCTTTGAATCGTTCAAGGTACCTTAAATAGTACGAAAGCCTTCTTAATGTAGGCTCTGGTATAGTACTTTTCATCTAATCCTCCACATTTGCATTGCCTTATTATATGTATCTTCTGAATCAATATCGATCCAATAATCATCATCTGGAATACTATAAGAGTGGAGTTCTCGTTGCTTGATCAATTTTTTTATTCCACCTGTCAATGTATCCTCCCCTTTCTTTATACTCCTTTTAAGAAACCTAAATACTGAAAAATCAAGGAGAAAAAGACCAGCATCTACACCATTAAATTTTTTCAATTCCTTTCCAATTGAGATTACCTTTCCGTTATCTATGATAACTTTTGTTGCATCATCTATATCAAAAACCTTCCCCAGTTTTTTTTCAACAGCCAATAAGGGACATCTTTTTTTTTCCTTAATAATATCCTTTATTACTTTTCTTCCAATAAGATGATCAGACATCATAAGAAGAAATTCACTTTCTTTTTTAACCAATTTTCCCACTGAAAGAACGGATATACCATTTCCTTCTTCCCAAAGATTATTATATACGAATTTAATATTTTCATGCGGGTTTATTTTAAAATAGTGCTTTATTTTCTCACTTTGATAACCTGTCACAATTAAAACCTTTTCAACTCCCGAAGCAGATAACTCATCAATAATCCATTGTATAATCGGCTTACCGTTAATCACAAGCAGCGTTTTTGGTTTTCCACCTGTAATGTTGCTTAATCTTTCTCCTTTACCTGCCGCAATGATTACACCCGTCATAATTCCTTAAACATTTGACTATCTCTCCACTCTATGTGAATCTGTGTGCGATTTTTTCAAATTGGGTTGTTCCTCGAATCATCATCCGTAAGTAACTTCTCAACAATCTTTTTTATCCTTAAAGAAGCATTTCCATCAAGCGCGTAGAATAATTCTTTTCTCATCAACTCCTTTCTTTTCTCCCGTTCTGTATCAATTGTTAAAGCATCTTCAATTGCACTCTCTATTTTTTCTGGTTCACTGAAATGAACAAAAGCATCCTTTAAAAAAAACCTGTTATCCTCATCGAGGATTGGGGAACCATCAGAATGTTTCAATTTTTCTGAATCGAGGTCGTAAATGATTCCTGTTTTTCCGGTTGCAAGAAACTCAAACATTGTGCTCGACGCTTCTGTTATTACCGTATCAGCAACATAAAGGTATGGGAGAATTGAATACTCCTCCTTTGGCAGAAGAACTGCATGAGAGAATCTTTTTACCGTTTTCTCAAAAATTCTATGATGGCTATGGGGCGCGTATCTACCATACCAACTGTAAGGATGTAACTTAATTATCAAATTGTAATTTTTTGTACAATTAAACAATGTATTTTTTAATTCATAGATTGATGTCGGTTTATAGGTCGGTGCATATAAAACTGTTTTCTTGCCGCTATTTAGATTAATAGCACTAAGAATATTCTCTCTATTTATTTGTGAATTATTAAAAAGTGGATCAAGTTTCGGCATGCCAACGGTATAAATCTTCGATTTTCCAATACAATTCTTCTCTCTTAATTTTTTTTCTCGGTAACTACCCTCTACAAATATATTATACTTTGTATTCACATCACCTGCAAGATTTCTATACATAATGCTCTTTATCCCCGAACCATGATTCACAAAGCAAATAATTGTCCTTCCAAGCTCATCATGGTTTGTTACGGTATCCCCCGTGAAAACAACATCAAAACCATTCTCAGACATCGTAACGTTGTGACCTTCTTTCTCAAATTTCTCAAGCATCTGCTTCTCTAAGGAGCGTATGAATATCCACAAATATTTTGAACGTTCTTCCTTACATGATAACCATACATCATATTTAGAATCTTTTTCGAAAATTTGGATTAACGGATCAAATGCTGTTTTGTGGTAAAGGAAGCCAATCTTAAATAAAACCTTTATTTTTTTTCTCTCTTCCTTCATTAAAATTATTATATAATCAAAAAAAATCTTTGTCAAGAAAATTGTGAATATTATCACAAACATTTACTTTTTTCTTGTAAAGTTATTTTTTTTCTTGTATAGTGAAATTAATGAAGAAAGTTCTATTGATTCTTATCCTACTTTCTTTTCTCCCGGTACTTGTATATATATACTGCATATCACCATCTGTTTACTGGGAGGATGCTGGTGAATTTATAACAACTTCAAAAAACCTCGGGATTGCACACCCCCCAGGTCACCCACTCTATATTGTATTATCCCATCTATTCACCATAAAAACAAGCCCGCAAAAAACTGCAATTGCTGTTAATACTTTTTCTGTCTTTTGTTCCTTCTTATCTATTCTTTTCTTTTCTATTTTTTTATACCTTTTTATTAAGCCTAAAAACCTTTCTCTATTTTACCTTGTCTTAACCTCTTCACTCTTCTTATTCTCATTTTCATTGACATTCTGGTACTTCACAGAAATAGCAGAAGTATATAGTCTCCATACACTTCTCTCAATCATCCTCTTCATCTCACTGTTTCTCTTTTACAAAAAAGGTGGAAAATTTATTCTTCTCTTTTCATTTCTATTCGGACTAAGCCTTGCAAATAATATAACAATTGGTTTCCTGCTTCCTTCTTTCCTTCTTTTCATTATACTCGAACGTAGAAAAGTTCAAAGGAAATTTATACTTTTTTCATTCTTACTATTCTCTTTAGGTATTTCATTTTACATCTATATTCCAATCCGTGCACAATTCAACCCTATCTTTAACTGGGGCAATGCAAAAACATTCACCAATTTTCTATTCCTTTTTGTTGCAAAGGAATTTTCAAAAGATTTTTTTACATTTACATATGCAGAAACATCATTTATCCCTTTCGGATTAAACCTCCTGAGAGAAATATCATACTGGGGAATAATACCTCTTTTCTTTGGGTTCTATAAACTGTTAAAAAAAGAAAGAAATCTTTTCATACTCTTTCTATCTTCAATTTTCTTCACCTTTTTCTTTTCATTTGTTACAGGACGTGGGCCCGACTTTTATGCGTATTTTCTTCCTGTAATTCCCATTTTCTTCATCTTAATTGGTTTTGGTCTATTTAATCTTTTTAATTTCGTAAAAAGTAAAAGACTATGGATTTATCTAACAACACTCTGTCTGCTTTCTCTGTTACCACTGTTCCTGAACTATGAAAGAAACTGCAGAAGAAATGATTATGATGCTATAAACTATGGTTACAGCATCCTTAAATGGCTTCCGCAAGATGCTGTTCTCATGACTGAAAACACCAATGATTTTTTCATCCTTATATACCTGAAAGAAATTGAGGATGAAGGAAACTTCACTTTACTCTATCTTCCCCTCTTTAAAGAATCTTGGTATAAAGATTTTATTAGATCAGCGGGTTTTGACTGGAAAGGAGAATTAACACCTCTTTCTTTCTCAAAACAGACAAAAATGGAATGTTTTTATACACCGGGTGCAGGAATTTCACTCCCAGTTAAGAACCTTCAACCCTCAGGACCCCTCTTTAAGATTGTCGAGGAAAAAGAGCATCTAAAATCCAATAGGTTTTCGCTACCCTCACCATTATTTGAAAAAGGTAAGAAAAGGTATGCAATACTTTTTTCACGATTTGGGGAGTACTACTTTAGAAGAAAGAAATTCCTTTATTCAATTGAAACCTTTGAAAAAGCAAAATTTTATGATTCTAAAAACCCGGCAATATATCACAACCTTGCCGTTTTATATAGATATATCAAAGATTTTGAAAAATCAAAACTGTATGAAGAGAAGGCTAAAAAATTAGGTTTTTGATTATAATTAGGATATTTCAATGGGGGTTAAAGCAATTATTCAAGAGCTGCACTTAAATCAGTGCAAATTTATTATTATCTTATAAAATTCGGGTTATAAATTTTGTTTTTTTTATGAAAATATCAAAAAAAACACTTGACAAAGTAACCATTTTGTATTAGTTTTTTTGTAATAGATTTCTTCTAGGCAAAGTGACTAATACTTACTAAATCACAAAAAAACCGAAAAAAAATATTTGAAAGGAGGTGAGTTTTTGTAGTTTTCTCCTTTTATACTTAGAGGAGATATAAAAAACAAATTTTAAGCAAGGAGTGAGCAATGAAGGAAAAAATTCCAATTCTTATTGTTGTTTCGCTTTTACTACTCTCCCTCACTTCCGCTAATGCGAAACCTACCAAGGCTGTTGATGTGCTCCTTATGCCCACAGAATACGGAAAGCCAAGTAAGATAATACCCATCACGAATAGTACTACAATGCCGCTTGAAGTATTACCGGCTCGCAATAAGTTTACAGGAAGCGGTGGACCAGTAAGCAGCCCATTTTCAGTCGACATGGTTCTTGGTTACGACAATGGAATTCCAGGAAGTTCCCTTGGCGGATTGGCAGCGGGTTTTCATCTTGGTGTATGGTTCCAATCACCATCAGCATGCACGTTGCTACAGATCTACTACAACTTCAACGCTGGTGGCGACGTAACGTACTATGTATCCGATCCCGCTGATACCATTGATTTTGTGAACGATTACGAGGAATACCACGGTGGTGCGAACGCAGGTCCAAGCCCCATTGAGACATATCTCCATCCTGAGGTATCTGCAACAGCCCCGACTGGCTGGGATACACTGATTATCACTTCAGAGCCTGATGTAGCAAAGAATGTATTCTATGCTGCATATATAATGGATGAC
>JAGMEZ010000554.1 GCA_023127905.1 Caldifarciminota bacterium | reverse complement strand
ATTCGTTTTAAGGAAAAAGAGATAAGGGTTATGGGACGGAGCGCAAGGGGTGTAAAAGGTATTAGGCTTACAGGAAATGATGACTGGGTAGTGGGTGTTGAGGTTGCAAGAAGGGAGGCAACATTACTCTGCGCCTCGGAGAAGGGATATGGCAAAAGAACACCTATCTCTGATTTCAGAAGTATCCACCGAGGGGGGAAAGGTGTTATTGCCATGAAGGTTGCAGAAAAGACAGGTAGGTTAATCGGCGCAATGGAGGTTACAAAGGATGATGAACTCCTTCTTATAACTGGAAGCGGGCAGATAATAAGGATAGCAGGTGATTCAGTTTCAAAAATTGGCAGAAATACTATGGGGGTAAAATTAATTAACCTTGAACCTCAGGATAGCCTTGTGGATATTACCCTTGATAGAGAGCATTGATGTGGATAAGTGGATAACTTTTTTAAAAGTGTTCGGTTTTAAGTTATTGTTATTAAATAAGATAAAGAGTTTACATAATAGTTTTATCCACTTAGAATGACTAAGTTGGAAAATCTAAAAACTTCGTTTTTATCCACAACTTTTTCACAAAAAATAATAATGCTGTGGAAAACTGAAAAGGGAGCTACTAAAGATGGTTAAGGATGATGTAAAGGTGGTAGAAGAATTAAAGGAAGCAAAAGAGAAAATAGAAAATGAAATTTCAAAGGTGATAATTGGTCAGAAAAAGATTGTTTCAGAACTTCTAACTGCGATTATCTCTGGAGGGCATTGTTTAATAATAGGTGTTCCTGGGCTTGCTAAGACTCTTCTTGTTAATACGTTATCAAAGGTTTTATCTTTGAAATTCAATAGAATCCAGTTTACTCCGGATCTTATGCCATCTGATATTACAGGTACTGACATTCTTGAAGTTGATTCAGAAACTGGAAAAAGGACTTTTAGGTTCATAAAGGGACCTATCTTTGCAAATATTGTTCTTGCTGATGAGATTAACAGGACTCCTCCTAAAACGCAGGCAGCTCTTCTTCAAGCGATGCAGGAATATGAAGTAACTGCTGGAGGTGTTACATACAAATTAGAAAAACCTTTTTTTGTATTGGCAACACAGAACCCTATCGAACAGGAAGGAACCTACCCCTTACCTGAAGCACAATTGGACAGATTTATGTTCAATCTTCTTATTGAGTATCCCGGGGAAGAAGAGGAAGTTGAGATAGCAAAAACGTCCCCAGGAACAATTAGGGAAGACCTGAATAATGTTCTCGGCAGCAAAAAAATACTTAAACTTCAAGAGTTGGTAAAAAGGGTTCCTGTGAGTGATTCATTGTTGAAATTTGCCGTATGTCTTGTCTCTATGTCAAGGCCTACTAATGAAGATGCACCTGATTTTGTCAAGGAATGGGTGAGTTGGGGTGCCAGTCCGAGAGCAACTCAGTATCTTATCCTTGCTGCAAAAACAAATGCAGTACTCGAAGGAAGATATACACCAGGGATTGAGGATATAAAAAAGGTTGTTTCCCCTGTGTTGCGGCATAGGATTATTACAAATTTTAACGCCGAAGCGGAGGGGATAACTACCGATAGAATAGTTAAGCTTCTTCTTGAAAGAATGGACAAGGGTGAAAAAAGAAAGCAAAAGTAAGAACATCAAGTGGATTTCCCAGGCAGGTATCTTTACAGCCCTTGCCGTATCACTTGGATATCTTCTTTTTTTTATTCCTAATGTAGAATTAATATCAGCTACCATTTTTGTCTCTGGCTGGCTTTTTGGCACGTCCGTTGGTGTTACAGTTGGAGGTATATCGTTTGCAATATTTTCTCTTTTTAATCCATTAGGTGCTTCGCTCCCACCACTTTTTATAGCCCAGGTTTTGGGTGGGATAATAATAGGTGCAGCAGGAAGTTTTTTCAAAGTAATGCTGTCCGCACTTCCTCTCTCCTTCAGGGTAATACTGTTGGGAATTGGTGGTGGTATTCTCACGATGATATATGACGTAATGACGAATATTGGTGGTTTTATTGCCTTTACAACAGAGAAGACATTTTTTGCATATCTTGCAGCAGGGATTGTTTTCAGTCTTGTGCACATAATATCGAATATCTTGATTTTTTCTGTTCTCCTATTTCCCATCTTGAACAAAGTGGAAAAACTTGGTAGAATGGGTAGTTTATGAAACAGTTGAAGAGACCATCCTGGGACGAGTACTTTATGGAAATCACAGACCTTGTTGCAACGAGGGCAACCTGTCTAAGGCGTAAAGTGGGAGCTATCCTTGTCAAGGATAGAAGAATTCTTGCGACTGGTTACAATGGACCTCCTAAAGGCGTGCCTCATTGTGATGAACTTGGTGGATGTTTAAGGGAGAAATTAAACATACCAAGCGGGGAAAGAATGGAACTTTCTCGGGCTGTTCACGCGGAACAGAATGCGATTATCCAGGCTGCAATAATGGGGACTAATATTGACGGAGCGACGTTGTATGTAACGAACCATCCTTGTTTCATCTGTGCAAAGATGTTAATCAATGTCGGTGTAAAGAAGATCATTTACAAGGAAGGTTATCCTGACGAATATGCAGAGAAGATTCTGAAAGAAGCGGATGTAAAGATTGTTAAATTTACTCCTTCAGATAAATAAGCGTTAGATATCCAATATCATTATAGTATATCTTTTGCTATCCATAACTCATCCGAAAGTGGTATTATCGGATCACCCTGAATATAGGGTGTGACGATAAGCAGTACTTTGTCCCCTTCTGGAGACCAGGAACTTACATATATGTAACTTTCATCATAAGGATATGCTTCGAATATTCTCCCTATGCTGTGTTTCATATTATACGCAAAGATTCTTCTACCCATAAATTGATAATCACCACTACCCATTACTCCAATTGCAAGGATATCGGTAAGTACAGGATTAATGTCGAATCCTTCAGTATAATTTTCTTTTAAGATTAGGTTTGTAACTCCTGTGAAAAATTTATATTTATAGTAAGTGTGATATGTATTTCCACCTTGTATAGATTCTTTTCTGTAAATAATAATAGAGTCATTTTGCGTAATTCTGAATGGACCCGCATCCAGAATTATTGTATCAATTAAAGATGAATCATTAAGGGTGACAAAAAGTAAATTATCATTCTTGCAGAAAAATATTCCATTGTTATCAGATGAAAAGGCAAGGCTCAAAATCCAGTATCCGATGTACTTTTGCCAGAAGATTTCCCCTGTTGAATCAATCACAACAATTGTGTTTGAATTCTCTACCGCAGCGATTTTTCCATTATTTGAAACTGAGATAGGTCCATCTACATCTTCTTTAATCAATCTACTTGACCCTGTCTCTGGATTTAACTCCCAAAGATTGGATGAGTCACTATCTTGAGGATAAGCAATATATAAAATTCTTCCGGATGATGCCCATACTGCATAGGAGAGTGATGTACTATCTTCTTGTAAAAGTAGTTCCATTGTTGCCTTTGGGTACTCAAAGGGTTCAGGAGTAGAGGTTTTAGAACAGCCTGATGTTACCAGGATAACAAGTAACGAGAGGATAATTAATTGGCTACGAGAGAATTTTAGTAGACGACTATCTTTCATTTAATTTATAGTACTTGAAGATGTAGATTAGCTTAACTAAATAGTGAAGAAATCCAATAACCAACAAAATGGGTTAAAACAATGACAACGATGGCAATGAGTTCGTGCTCTACAATCACCTTCCATGCTTTTGTTTTCTGTTCTCTTGCAAGATAGAAGCTAAATAAACCAAGAATCAATAATCCCCATACTATACTTACGATAATTGCTGTCGTAAGATTAAACAGGAGTACCGGAATGATAAATGTCATCGCAAAGATGAACTTCGAAAGAAGAGTGGAAATTGTAGAGAGCCATATCTCTTTTGCAGTATGCCTGTTTTCAGATTCCTCAGATATATGTATTCCTAATGCATCTGAGAATGCATCTGCTATTGCTATTGTTAGTATACCACCGATGACTGCAAGCTTTGAGTGTGTCCCGGAATTTAAACCCACAATTAAACCTAACGTTGTTATTATTCCAGATGTTATTCCAAAGCTGAATCCAATTTTTAACGAATGTTTCATCTTTGAAAGACTAATAGTATGTTAGTTTTTATTTATAAATGTTACGTTCCTTAATAGTTTTCGTAGATTGAATTATAACGAAATCTGACATAATGTCAAGAAATTTCATTGTATCAATGAAAAAAACAGCCTCCAAAAGGAGGCTGTTTCTATCTTTTACCTCTATTCATCTCACAAGTATGATCTTCTTTACAGATGTGAAATCACCAGATGTCAACCTTATAAAATATACCCCAGTTGCAACCTTTCGATTATCGTCATTACATCCATTCCATCTCACATTGTGAACACAAGCATCCTTTTTCTCATTAATGAGTGTCTTGACAAGTCTTCCGCTTATGTCATAGATATCGAGAGAAACATTACCCGGTTTTGCAATAGAATAGAAAATTGTTGTATTATTTACGAAAGGATTAGGAGAAGGATGTTTGAGCGAATAAATAAGAGGCGTTCTCCCTTCTCCTGATGTCATTGTATTTCCAATGCTCTTTTCGCCATTCCAAAGTGGTTCTATCTCTACTATACCGAGAGAGTTATCATCGAAGTAATCATAGATGTATACCTTGCCTGAATCTACATCCATCGTACCCCAGTAGTTCATCTTCGCCATTATAATATTATTTGTGTTGTTATATAAATCAAAGAGTCCACTACCATAGATATAGTTGAACCCTCTACCACCTAAATCAGGTTCTGCATCATTCGTAATATAAATACCATAATCGTAGTTGTTGATTATTCTGCTATGCCTGATGGATAGATTTGATATGTTAGAAACATTGCTACCTGTATTATCTTCTTCAATGTCCAATTCTTTTGCCTCTGAAGATGTACTACCAGATAAAATAATGCCTGTGTTGTTTAAAGATACTGTGCAGTCTTTTATGTATCCGGTCACTCCTTCCGCAATGAATATTCCATAAATAGTATTATCCTCAAAAACACTATTCGCAATACTAACATCGGATTTTCCTGTTAACTTGAGACCTATCTCATTCTTCCTGAATGCACAATTTTTCATATAAAGCATTTTGCCTTCGTAGAGAGTTAACCCTGTTTTTGCATATTCAATCTCTAAATAGTGAATATTCCTTCTTCGCATCGTATCCTTTTTCTCGTCACTTCTCTGCCTTTCCCTTCTTATTTCCACAATTAACTCATTTTCAGTAAATCCTAAATCAACATCCACTGCATTATCAACGACAGGTAAGGCATCTTGCCTTACTTCAGCTTTTGTGAGGCTGGAAGCCTCACCTGTTAGAAATTCCATCTCTTTTTCAATTGGTTCTAAATCAATATCTGCTCTTTTATCGTCTGTAGGTCTGGCGAAATCCCTCTCTTGTATTCCTTTACTCTCAGATTCAATAAATCTTATCCCATACCAATCACCAATCTCAGACTGAGGGGCATTTGAGGTAAACGAAATAGGCAATGAATCATTGCCCAGAAGAACTAAACCACCTTGAATAATAAATTCTGCTCTTGTGGGATCAATACCCGAATGTTCGTTATCAAAATTGGGTATGAATTTCACATTAACTCCCGCATCTATTGTTAACGTTACTCCTGTATCAACCCAGACGTCACCTTTTATCAGGATATCAGTTGACCAGGTAGTGTTCTCCGATATGTGACCTGAAAATAGTATTTTTTTTGCAAAATTGAGTTGCTGAAATTCTATGGTATACGGTAAAGAATCACCATCTGTCCATGCAACAAAAACCGTATCTGAATCTGCACCAGAAGTATGGGTTACCTGGGGATACCTTGATGCTTCAAGGGTGTTCTTTACAAGAACAGGGTCTCCCCAGCTTATCCCATTATATCTTGAATAGTATATCTCACTGTTATCGGTTACCTCTTCCGACCAGATAATATACTCACCATTTGTTATAACTGGATTGACTGAATTGTAACCTGTTGAGCAAGCAACAACTGGTTTAGGCCACAGCCAAAAAAGACCTTTTGCACAATGCATAATTTGATATTTCCCTCCCTTTTTTTGCTGCCACACAACATGGAGTTTGCCGGAATCTTTATCATATTCGATATAAGGATATAATGAATTTCCTGATGAATCTGAAATTCGACGGGGGGTTGTCGAACTCGAGGTAGTTACTATTGTATAATAAATATTGTCATCTTTACTATATACAACATGACAACGAAAGCCCACACTATCAATCGCAATAGAGGGATTCTTGCAGCCCGGGGGTGCACCATCATCATCTATGATAGTATCATGAAATGCTGGAGAAATAGCCTGTGTGTAGAAAGTACCGAATGATATTGCAGAATATCCTTCAGTCTCGAGAGTGTATGAGTTCCAGACAACTCGACCTGTATCACTCTTATCAATAGAAAAGCATGGAACTCCAGATGTATAAGGATACTCCCAAAGTTTATATGGAGTTGTCCATCCAGAAGGTGTTTTTCTTGAAAAGTATAACCTGCTTTCGGTAGGATATCCCTGTGGAGAATACCACATCCAGACAACATTAGGCTTACCAGAACTATCAAGGGCAATACTAGGGAACGAACCTTCACCAATATTTTCGATATCCCACCAGTATCCATCATTTGTGGATTTAGCACAGAAAACAGAATCTGAACTTGAATATACTAGCCATATAACTCGACCTTGTTTATATGGAGGTGTAATAATTATTTTTTTTCCGTAAGCAGTTCCCATTCTATTTCCAAGATACCACCAATAGTGGGGAATTTCTACAGTATCTGGGTCAGAAAAATCGCTCTCATAATATAGAGAATCTATAGCTGTAACTGCGTAATAATAAGATTCGCCCATAATTACTATGGTGTCAATATAACTTGTATCTGAAACCAAGGAATCGTTTAGCTTTATCAAACTATCAGGAATAGGAATATTCGATCTATATATATTATACCCTAAGAGATCTGGTTCTGTATTAGAAAGCCAAGTTAAATGAACCTTAGGAAAAAAGGTATCAATTTCTGCGACAAGACCAGTGGGAGGACTTGGAATGTCCCATAATACGCGATGATGAAGAAGGATTTGTTTCAAACCAAAAATATGGTCATAGTTGTAATATCCCCACCCTGAAAGAAACTGTAGAATTGTGTAAATATTGTGTGTAGTAGTATCAGTAAAAAGATAGTCATCAAAAATATTCCAAATGTTATCAAGTCCTAAACTGAGAGTATCAGATAAAGCTGTATCAGGAAACCCAGGTGCAGGATATGAAGGATACGGTATTTCGTCTTCAGAATCCCTTACATCCCATAATATCCCTGCTACAGCACCTTCACAACCAGGACCTCCATCAAATAAATCAGGTGTGAATTGACTGCCTAACCAAGGGTTCTCAATACTTTGAAACTCAGAAATACCTTTCCCAATAGCTCCCCTAGTATTTACACACCATGTACTATCTGAGCAGTTAGCTGCAAAGAAGTGTGCCCAACCCTCAAGATAAGCTAAATCCATTGTTATAGAATCACCTACGTGCCATTGATGAGCAGCAGGTCCACAAGGGAATTCAGCGCAGTGGAACATAACATGATGACCATATTCATGCAGAATAACACAATCATCCCACTCATCAGTATTCCACCTCCCGGTGGAAGTCGTATCACCCACAAGATATATAGTGTCACCGTTGGGGTAATTATATCCTGGTCCCACAGGATAACCAGGTTCCCAAATAGCTACTACTTTACCTATTGTATCTGGAGTTGTATATGACGGAACAAGATATTCATACGCTTTGAGCAATGTATTGTAAATATTAGCAGCTCCACTTCGGGGTTGTTCATTATCAGGCCAAAATCCACCATCATCAGGATTTTCAGCAGCATACGAAACACCAAAATTATAGTATGCAGTATTCACTGTATCCCATTTGTGCCACTTAAAACGCCAAAGTGTACTATCTGTAAGTTCAGGATAACTAAAATTTATTGTACTACTAATTACCTTTACCCTGTTAAACTCCGGATAGTTTCCAGGACCACGAAGGTAAATCATAGGACAAAATCTGGCGGGGAAAGTAACTCCTCCTATTACTTTTGTAAATTCTCCATCACTATTTGTCCAGGTGGGGAATTTTGTCATTCCCTGCCCCAGCCAACATCCCCATATCCAAACTCTTGTCCGACCAAAATTTTCATCAATTGTTGTTGTATCTAATCCTGTAGTATCAAACAAATGCTTTTTATATTTGAAAATGCCTGTTAGCGTTACATCAACCATTTTGTTTGAACTACTATCCTTTCTTTGTGGCTGAAAACTTTGACCTTCATTATTCTTTTCTTGTAATAATGATTTTTTACCACTTACCTTCTCAACAGCTTTCCACTTTGATAATCCAGTCTTTATTGATAACTTTCTTGCTTTTAATAAAATGTCCCTTGCTTCTTTTCCATCTGAAATTCCATAACGGACAAGCATTTCATATTCCATATCATGTAACATTTCAAGAATTTCTAAATCAGTTATTGTCGAATCAAGTGTTTGTATCTCTTTCATTTGTTTCTGAATCTTAACTAATGATTTAAGAGCATTATCTGGTAAAGTTTCTCTTATAAACCTTAATTCCTCCCCTGGATAAGACTCCCATGGTATTTCTCTCTTTCCCAAAATTATATCATACCCATATTCTGGCAATTTCATAAGTAGTTCTTGCAACTCTTTTTTTGTCCCCAGCTGGCCTGTTTTTTTGTTTATAAGAACAAATCCAATCCCTTTGACTGGAGCTACAAGACGTGCCCCTTTTTTTTCATTAGCAAAAAACCATTTTATTATTCCAGATAGACCAATAGGAGATGAGTTTAATCTCAAATCAATCTCAAAAGATTTTGTCTCTCCTTTCTTCATATCCCAATAAATCTCGCTATTTCCATTAAGTATTTCAACACCCTTTGATGATTTAAGTTCCAATTTCATATGTCGAGGAATATTCTTGTCCCACTGAAGATCGTTTGACCATCTTTTTACAAACTTATCATAAGTTTTATCTTTGATCATTTCATCCTTGTTTCTAAATATATAGGAAATGTCATCAAGGAAAGTGACAGTAATTGTGGCTGTCACTGTCTCTTTTAAGCGGGGCTCTTGCGAAAGCTTAATATTGGCTTCTATAGGAGCAAAAACATCGAATCCCATTGAAATTTGCTTGTTTTCTACCCTTTCTCTCTTATTATCATTAATATCATGTATCTTTGATATCTTAATTTCTGTTTTCTTATTACCATCGGGGTTTACAACTGTTTTTACCTTAAACAAATAGATACCAACTATGACAATTAAAGAGATCCCTATAAGAGTAAGAAAAAACTTTTTCATCTTTCCTCCAATCTTTTATTTTGTTAAGAATAAAGATATAGTCCTTGATAAGACTTTCTTATCAAGTTTGTATAACATACTGTCGGAGAATTGTATAGTAAACAACATACATAGTTAACGATTTTCTTCACACGGACATAATACATTTTTTATCCACCTTTAGTAATTAAATTTATAAAGGAAGAAATCCATTTTGCCAAGGCAAAAATTGGAGACTTTCCCATTCACAATGGGTTTCTTTACAGCATCAGCTAAGAGTCCTTGGTCTTTGTTGTAGAGATGGTCTTTGTACTTCCACCACCCGTGAAACTCTTTCGCAATACTATCAGGATCAAGAGTATGAAAATCACTAGAACCACTCCTATGACGAAAAAATTTCGCTTTGGAGCTGCCTCCTTTCTTTTTCTCTTCATATTGAAGTTTTATCTTCTCTTTCTCCTTCTTTATCCATTCTTCCCTTTTTCCAGAAAGAAGAGCCTTAAACCACCCGTCCGTTAAATAATACTCAAATATTTTCTCTTCATCAGTTACAAAACATTTCTTCTCCTCATCCCAATGAGTTGCTTCCTTCGGAGTACCAATTCGATAATGGTCAGAGTGTAAAAGAAGTGCCTGGGAATCCGATAGCGCTGGCTCTAACTTCTTCATCATTTGAGTTATCCTGCGATTCCATTCAACATTTACAGGAGTATCTAATTTCCCGGGTGGATAGAATGTTCCATCAACCGCATCATAACGATATTCAACTGGCAATCCTTTCTCTTTATCCTTCCCAGTCCCTAACAAACCCGTCTTTTCATCAAGTAAATATAATTGAATATCTGCGACACCTACACCATCTCCATGTTCTTTCGTCCATAATGATTTAACACCAACGGATATATCTACAATGGGGAAAACCTTTATTCTTTTCTCAGGAATCTTTTCATCAAGTTTCACTTTCAATCTGAATCTCTTTTTCTCACCCTTTTCTATCGTAAACCATAACAATCTATCAATTCCTTGGAGTTTCTTGTAGTATTCATTATATTTTTCTTTTTCCCATACCCTAAACCCTATAGGTTCAAGATGAGAGATAACCCTTCCTCCTTTAACTGGAAGATGCGAAATATAGATACTATCTAAATCATATTTAGCTTGCACTGTATAAACAATCTCCAGTTCATCACCAAGATGCGGTGGCCAAGGAGTTACTTCTTTAGTAACCTTAAGACTAAAAGTAGGCGTTATCTTTCTAGCGAAGGTGGTTTCAACCATTAGCAAGCAGATGATTACGATGACAATTAAAAAGACTCCTATTAACTTAGAAATGGACCTTTTCATCATTCCTCCTCAATCTTGTTATTATTTAAGAATTAAAACATTGTCCCTGATAAGGCTTTCTTACCGGGAGTACAAAACCTGCTATTGGAGAATTATAGGTGATACCACTAAGACTTTTAATCTTTTTTTCCTGAAAGGTATGAAACATTTCTATTTTATTTA
>JAGMEZ010000553.1 GCA_023127905.1 Caldifarciminota bacterium | reverse complement strand
ACCCTGTCTGTTTGTACTTTACCGACTACGGCGTAGCCAGCAGTGTGTATTACCACTCCCTTTGGGAGTATAATTTTCTCGACCAATACCATTGCTATATTATTAGCCCTATCTTGTGATAAAATATCATCAGTTGAGTACGCTTTTATAGTTATTCTTCTAATAAATTTTTTCCTCACTATATCACAAGCTTCGGTCAGAAGACTCATTGCCCCATCTCTGATGTCTGATTCGTCCTTCTCAAAGATAATTCTTCCATCTAATCTAATTATCCAATCCAGATGTTCATTATAAAGAATTCCCTGTACTCTGATTTCCTTTCCCATTACTCTTGATTTATTCCCGATTTTATCCACAGCTGTAGCATAGTATGTGTACGTCGAACCAACATCTAGCATTTGATTATTTTCCCCGCGACCATCCCAAACAATTCTTTTATCTGGTTTGCCCTCTTTTGAGAATGTTTTAAAAACTGTCCCGGCACCATCAACTATTACCAGTTCCCACTCTGCCACACCCTGTCCATAGTGTGGATGAAAAATTGCAATCTCACCTCTATTGATACCAGTCAACCAGGAATGGAAAAGTTGATCACTTGCCAGTGTCGGAAGAGGAGTACTTGCAATATCGGAATTTTTTATCAATTCCTTATCGTATATAAACCCCTTTTCTCCTGCATAAGATTCAACAATTTCAAAAATATCAAACTTTAGCAATATCTCAGGTTTCATTTCATCAATAGTTCCTTTATATTCCCCTTTTACCTCTTCTTCAAAAGTACGTCCCCCACCTTCCGCTCCTTCCCCAATTTGCTGTGCCAGTAGTACGGGATATAACAGTAATAGAGTGATGAAAATCGTAATATAAAATTTTATTTTTCCCATCATATGTCTCTCCTTATTCTGCTCAGGCTTTAGCCTGCATCTACCTTTTCGTAATACTAAGCAATAACTTAGTTACTTATAATGATGTTTTTCTACTCTATAATACAAACCTAATAGTGATTACACCCCACTGTGTTTCCTGAACAACATTGGGAGGAAGCGGGGCAAATCTCCACTTTTCAAGTGCTTTTTTAGAAGATTTATCCCATGAACCAGAACCACTTGTTCTTTCTATAAATGAATTCCTTTTCACTTTTCCATCAGGTGCTACCCAGAATCGTATCTGAACAACAGCTGAAATCCCTTTCTCCTCAGCCCATTCCGGATATGGCGGCAAGTATTTAGCAAGTATCTTCCTGCTTGAAAGTGGACCTGTAATACTGACAGAAGGACCTGCCTTCTTCCCTCCCCCCTTAGCTTTCAAACCTTCGTCTTTTGGTGCTGAAACAGGGGCAATAGTCGGTCGTTCTTTCAATTCAGAGGAAACCGGCTCCTTTTCCAGCTCAAGTGGGGCTTCCGTTCCGCTCCCACCAGGAGAAGTATATAGACCAAGTTCTCCTCTTTTTGGACCACCTTTATCTTTTATAACAATGGGGGGTGCTGAAAGTATTTCCTCTGTTGATTTTTGAGTGGAACCGACCCTGATAATGTCTGTCACACCACCTTCCTCCCCCTCAAAATCATCATATGCTTCTAAGTCAATAGCTGTCTGCGACCTGTCAATGTCCTTACTTGAAAGGTCAATCCCCTTTGTCTCATCCACACCGGGAACTGGTGGTAGTGATTTTAACATTTCACTAATATCCTCATGGCTTGATGATAAATCCTCTTCCCGAGAAAATATGTTTTTTAACGCCTGAAGCGGACTTATTGTCGGAGCTGCTTTTACAGAACTTGGAGGTAATGTTTCATCGATAAACTCCACGCTCTCAAGTCTCTCAAGCGGAGTGGCGCTCTGTTTATGGATGACGAAAAAGAATAGTAATGAATGAAAGGCAATTGAGAGAATAAAGTTGAATATAAATGACCTTTCATAAAAACCAAGTGTTAGACGCATTTCTTATCGCCTCCTTTATGTCCTTTGTATAGTCCCAATAGAGATACGCTGTGCACCAAGCTTTTTTGTCGTAGATATAATTGAAATTACGACAGCATGCCTGACAGCCCTATCGGCTTTTATTATCACCAATCTATCTGGATGTGCATCTATCTCTTTCTTTAGATACGTCGCATAATTTTTAAAAGGAACAACCTTTTCATTGACTGAAATCTTATTTATATTATCTGGTGGTACCGCCGGAGTTATTGTCACTGTAATATTAGCAGTCTGCCGCGGCTCAACCGTTGCTGCCTTTGGAAGCATTATATTCAAGGGTGATGTCACCATCATAATTGGTGTCGTCACCATAAGAACAACAAGCAGAGTAAATGACACATCACAGAGAGGAGTAATCATTATCTCAGCCTTTGGTACCCTTGTTATCCTTTTCATACCACTAACCTCTCCCTTACTTGTATTATATCAACTATTTTCTTCTCTTTTTTCTTTTTAAGAGCGCCAACTTCATAGCACCTTTCTGCTTTGCAAGGTCGAGTATTGTAACGACACTTTGATGCGGAACATTCCCATCAGCACTCACAATCACAATTCTCGATGTGCTTCTCGCGAGAAGTTCTGCGAGTAGTTGTGGAAATACCTCTTCTTCCACAAACTCGTTGTTCAACAGAATCTTGCCTTCCTCTGTTATATGTATATTGACCTTAACTTCTGTCTCTTTTTTCTGTTCCCCCGCCTTTTTTAACGAAGGTGCAGAAATTGTAATACCTGAATGATACATCATTGGTGCACTCATCATAAAGAAGAGTACTAACAGAAGAGCCACATTTATCGTAGGCGCAATTGGTACCTCAGGTCTTTCCAGTTCTACCTCTGGTTTTGGAAATCTTCTCTTCATTTTAACTTTTCCTCCAGGAGATCAGAAAGATCAACTTTCTTACCTTTTTCTCCCTCTTCCTTGCCTTTTCTTTTTATTGCGTCAATAAAGACAAGGAGTTCCTTTGCTGCTATTTCTATCCTTACCATAAAGGTTCTTATATGATTAATAAAGAAATTGTACCCAATAGAGGCAGGGATTGCGATAAGAATTCCCAGTACTGTTGTTACAAGAGCCTCTGCAACACCCATCATTACAACACTTGGTCCCCCGCTCCCGGATACAGCAAGGTCTCTAAAGGCACGGATAATACCAAGTACGGTTCCAAGAAGACCAAGTAATGGTGCAATAAAACTTATTGTACTCAATATACTCAATCTCTTTTCAAGAATAGTTTTTATCCTCAACATAGCACCATCAACCAATTCTGCTGTATCCTCAACTGGAAGTTTTCTGTATTCTATCCCGATCTTAATAACATCAGCAAGAGGATTATTTGCAGATTCACACATATAAATTGCCTCATCACTCTTTCCCCTCTTCATAGCAGAGCGAACTCTTTCCATTAACCTCTTTTCATCAATTCTCAAGCCCCTGTATGCCCAAATTCTATCAATCAGTACCGCTACTGCAAAAACGGAAAGTGCAAGCAACAGATCTATTGCCCAGCTTGTTTTTACCAGTTGAAAAAAACTTATTCCTGCCATCTATTTATCTCCTTTTCTATATGGTTTTATTTAACGATATTACCCGTGTTCTTATTTCCTCTACAAACGGTATAATTCCTTTTCTCTTTATCAATCCCTTTTCATTTTTTTTAAGAAAATCCACAATATCTTTTTCAATTTCAGTAACCTTTTGATTCAAATACGTTTGTCTATCTACCAACTCATTGAACGTCTCCGATATATAATGAAACTCAAGCTCATCACTTTTTCTAAACCTAAGTATCTTTGGATTTTTAGTCTTTATTAGCTTCTCCATACTATCCCTTAATCGTTTTAGTGGTCCTAAAAGATTTCGTGATATAAGATACGAAATCCAAAACACTAAACCCATCAGAATCAATGTTACAACAAGAAAAACTTTGGCAAGATTTAGAAAGATTGAAGTACCTGAACGAGCAAGTCCTAGCTCCTCGGCAGCAGATGACCAGAAAAGTACCATATATCCAAGCAGCGCAAATATTACAAGTGAGAAGATACTCACAAAAACGAGAGTCCGAACAATCTTTAATTGAAATGACTCCTTGAATATTCTCAGCCTTCTTCTATCCATTTTTACTCCTATTATTGATGCTGTCGAAGATATGCTATCCTATCATTTGCACTCTTCTTTACCTGACCGTTTGTTGAAACTTGAATTAACCTCTGATATATATCTATTGCATCATTGTATCTCTGCTGTTTTTCATAAAGTACTGCAAGTTTTGCAAGCCCTTTCACCTGATAAGGATTATCAACAAGGGAAAGGGTCTTAAGCCTTAAATACGATTGAATCGCATCTGCTTCCTTTTTCAAACTCTGGTAACATTCTCCCATAAGCGCATATAACTGAGCTGACTCTTTATCAGTCGTTGGTGTTATGCCTTCGAATACTGTCAACGCCTTAGCAAAATCAGATTTTTCCATATAGACAACACCAGCCTGGATCTTTGCCATTGCAGATTTTTCACTGCTTTCATCTTCACTATAATGCTGTAAAATGGTTGCTGCCTTCTCCGTTTTCCCAAGTTTCTTGTAACACAATGCCAGATTATATCGTGCGCTCGATGCAAAATCACTACCCGGGTAATCCTTTGAAATTGCATTGAAAGTTTCAGCTGCTTCCTTATAGGCATGCATCTTGAAATACGCCATACCCATACTGAACTTAACCTGCGGTACAATTTCACTCTCGGGAAAATAGCTGATAAACTTTTCTGCTTCTGTAATTACACTTCTGTAATCTTCTTTCTTCTTGTAACATTCGACAATATTACCCTGTGCATCGGCAGCAATTTCACTTTCAGGAAAATCTACAACAACCTTTCTGAATTCTTCAATTGCCTTATCATAGTCTTGTTTTTCGTATGATTCAATACCAAGATTAAACTGTGCTTCTGCAGCAAGCTCGCTTGCTTGAAATGTCTCGATAAATTCCTTCATCTTTTCCGGGTCCTGAATACCCCTTCGGTAGTATGCCCGTTCAAGTCCTGCCAGCGCATCAGGAGAAAATCTATCTTCTGGATACAACTTCAAATATTTATCATACGCCTTAATAGCGTTCTCATCATCATTATTATTGTAATATGAGTTAGCGATTTCAAGTTGTGCTGACCTGGCAAGAGGAGACTCGGGATAATCTCTAATAACAAGTTGATAATACGCTATTGCATTATCATATTTGAGTGCTCTAAAATATGTCCCTCCAATTTCGTAAGCCGCATGAGCTGCGATAGGGTGTATTGCATATTGCTTAAGAACATTCTCCCAGGTCTTTATTGCCCTGGCATAATATTCAAGCGCATAATAACATTTCCCTGCATAAAAGAGGGCTTTCGCACTGATTTGATCATCAGGAAACGTCTTCTGGAGCGCTTCAAATGCGTCAAGTGCTTTCATAAATTCCTGTGAATTGAAATGTGCAACTCCAATCCCAAACTGTGCACTTATCACAGCAGATGTATCAGTAGAATAACTCGAAACTACCAATTGAAGATTCTCAAGTGCAATATTATTCCTGTTTTCATGTATCATGTTCCATCCAAGCCCCGTCACTGCAGCAGCTATTGTTCTTGGTTCACTGTATTCCTCAACAATTTCCCGATAATATGGTTTTGACTTCTCATAAATGGCTTTATAGTAATATGCATCTCCAAGGTAAAAGAGCGCTCTCGCATACCATGAGCCTTCCTTACTGAATGAAATCTTTGTAATAAGTGGTGTTCCTACTGCAATAGTCATTTCATAGTTTGCAAGACGGTTATAGGTTCTGAGAAGCATTGTGAATGAGGCATCTATAATTACAGGACGTTCATAGTAGTCAACAATACGTTTAAAATGATCGAGAGCCTCTTCGTATCTACCTGCGACAAAAAGATTGGTACCGGCAAGGTAATCCCCCAAGCCTGCAAAATCACCTGTTTGATAAAGAGATGAAATCTGTCTAAATACAATAAGAGCTTGTGTAGAATCACCTTTTAATATATATACCCTTCCCAGACGCAGGCTCGAAAGTGCAGCAACCCTCTGGTTGGGATAATTTGATGATACCCTCTGGTAGGCAACTATTGCCTCGTCATAATTTTCAAGTCCCACATAACTCTGTCCTAAAACGTAATTGCTGTGAGAAGCAAGGAACCTATCTGGATGTTTCAACAGTGGTTTTAAGTATTCCATCGTTGTCAAATAGTCACCCTGATTATGATGACAAACTGCAAGTTTGAATTTCGCATAATCTTTAAGTTCACTCCTTGGATATTTCCTCAAGAAAATTTCATATTTATACAATGCCCCTTTAAAATCACCTGAAAAATATAGAACATCACCCATTCCATAGTAGGCAAATTTTGCTAAGTCACTCTGAGGATATAATTCTATTAGTTTCTTATATGACTGTAATGCATCAAGATACTTTTTAAGAGCAAAATATGCCTTTGCCCTGTAAAAAAGCCCCTCTTTTGTGTCCACATCAATGAGTTTCTCTATTGCGCTTTTGTAGTCTCCTTTTCCAAATAGAAGTATTCCTTCTGCCATTAAGGTTTTCTTTGCATATTTATAACCAGGATACTCCCCTGCAAGCTTTGTGAAGATATACTCTTCTGCCCTCTTCCAATCTTTTAAAGCAATATAACACATCCCAAT
>JAGMEZ010000552.1 GCA_023127905.1 Caldifarciminota bacterium | reverse complement strand
TATTACCAAGCTTAGCGTCTACGATGTCGCCCCTGAAAGCATTCAGGTCGAAGTCGCAGAACCCCAGGAAATAAGGAAGAACTTCTCGTCGATCATCACACTAACAACCCCAAATCCCACCTGGAATCTCATTTTCAGCTACAAAGAAATAGCCTTTCACTTACAATCACCATCGAACGGTGATAGCAAAAAACTCTCCTACGGCCTCGGTTACCACTGGCAATTTTAACAAAATAACAGTAAGGATTTATGATTTCTTTTTATTCTCTTCGTTTTTTATTGTATTTATTATTGATTCCACTTCTTCGTCAGTAGCAAATTGTTCAAATTTTACACCATCACCAACTACAAGTTGCCAGTAATTACGACCAGCACCATAATTTAATATTAGAAATCTTACCTTGCCAATTACCCCTGTATCTTTATCGTATAATAAAGAAAATGAATTTACAACAAGAACTCTTACGTTATTAATTGTTGCAAAAAATGGTCTCATGTATTTCACCTCCCTTTTTCAGTATCAGTTTATTTTTTTGTATCCACTCTTTACTGGAATAAAAACTTGAGAAGACCAGAATATTTTCAAAATGTGTCCAGTCCAGCCACCTTTCCGCATATAGCATTTAACATAATCTTTACTAATAGTTAAACTCATTAAATCAAGTATAAAAATTTCACTTGTATTAAACCAGACAAATAAGGGATAAGTAAATAACAGCCACAATATTTCAAGTTTTCCAATTTTATTAACAGGTTCAAAACAACATTCTTCAGAAAAATACAACACTCTTTCAGAAAAAGGTTTCACAATTTTTATCATAGCATTATATTTCATATTAACTCTTTCTTTTTCATTATTATTTCCATTTTATAAAATTCAATCATTTCTGCTTACCTGCTTAACTTTAATTTTTTCTTGATGCTTATCTGCATAACTCACCTTTTTTCAAAAATATTGAAATATCTTGATTGTGAATGTTATAAGAAATTTCCATATACTGCTATCTATAACTTGCCCTAATAAAATAATAAGACCAAAAGGAATAATTATTCCGAGCGAAAGACACCATAAAAGAATAATTAGGAATTTTCTGGTTTCTGCTCGTTTTAGTAAATCTTCTTTTAAAATATCAAGAACTGTTCTAATTACAACAAATGTATTCTCGTGTTCTTTGGAATATAAGGGAAAATCTAAAATTCCTGAATCTAAACGGTCTTTTATAAGAAAAAATTCATTCTTTAAAAAGTTTTTTGTAGATTCATCAGTAAACACATCTAAATCTTGGTAAAAAATATATTCAATTGCTTGAAGGTGGGATTCTTGTACTTTTTTTACATTGTTTTGTTTTGCTCTTTTTGAAAATGTTATTAAAACTTTATCTATTGAAATATTTAACCGTTCTATACGAACTATCTGTTCATCAATATTTTTAGTGCCTAATTTTGTTGCTAATTCTAATAGCTTATCTGTCATTTCATCTTTCAGGATTTATATAATAAACTTTTTCAGGTTCAGTAAGTTCTTGCTGGCACTGAAACTGCTGTCTTCAATAAGTCATTAAAAGCCCTTTTCACATTTCCCCTTCTGTTAAATCTAAAAGGATGTTCATTCAAGTAATTCTGCATATGCTTCATTGATTTAAACCTGTAAGTGCCTATTAACAAAACACATGGGTTCACGAATAACTCTTATGAATTCAATGTACTTGTTTGATTCGGCTTCACATCTTATTTATGCATAAAAAAAGAACAAAGTCAAGATTTTTTGAATCATTCGAAACCTTTAACAGGTTACTCTGGTTTAGACATGCAAAAAGAAAATGCTTGACATGGAAGAGATATTTATGAAAAAAGGGGACAGGATACTTTTTTTGATTCACTTTCTTAAAAAATCTTAACTTTCTTTCAAAATAAATGGTCGCTGTCCCTATTTTCGCAGAAAAGTGTATTTGTGTGCATTTAGCCAGCAAATTTCCCAGATGGAAAGAATTGGGAGAAATTTCATGGCTACCTACTGGACTCAAAATCCAGTACAGGCTGATTTTGGAAAGTATTGATAAACAAGGGATTCGCGTGAATCCCTTGTTTATATTACCTCTTTTGATCTTGGGTGAGAAAAAAATGAGTAAATGGGTGTAAAATTTAAAGTTTACATAAAAAAATAATTTATAAAATAAAAAAGTGATGTATGAAATCTTATTTCTTAGCCTGACACCAATTTTTTTATCAGAAATTTCTTGAAAAAAACCTTGACAATATTTAGAAGTTTATTATAATAAAAATTTAGCAATAGAAATCATTAGGGCATAACAACGCTTAAACTTTAAGGAGGGAGTATGACAACAACCCAATCAGTGTCACAAGAGGTAGCGATTCGATGGTATCTAGGAATCTTGCCTAGCCCACCCCGAATATCTTGCTTTATTGCTGCGATTCGGGATGCTCGCGAGTCTACTGGTCGCGTTCTTGATACTGGAGCGAAACTTCCAGAAGGTAACCATGGCTGTTGGCTAGGAGCTCTTGGATATATGGCTTTGCTGGACCAAGTTGGTTCCTGTCTCAAGCCAAAAGACAAGAGTGAAAATGGGAATGATATCAAGAAATCGTTGAAGTATTTCTCAGACTTGCGTGACCCTGAGATTGAGGCTATCTATGCTTTGAGGTGTGCTTTTGCACACAACTACAGTCTGGTGAATGTCAATATCCAGCGGCAGGATCGACAGCATGTTTTTACTCTGCACCAAAGAGATATGGCTCCGTTGGTGGAACTTCCGAGAGTTCCTTGGAGTGGTGCTTTTGATGCGGTGAATGCCAACAATCGAACTGTAGTGAATTTGGAGGCCTTTGGAGACCTAGTGGAATCAGTCCACACCAGTGCTTGTGAACAGGCCACTCAGGATAATCTTGAAATCACTCTTGCCGGAGGCGTAGATGAGTTGCTGGTAAGATATTTCTTCGTTATATGGCAAGGAACCTCTTGATCACACAACGGAAACACTACTTGGAGTGCCTGCGGCCTAACCACGGCTTGCACCCGACTTGATTAGGGTGAGATTACCATAGCATTGCAGTTGTATAAAGCTTATTGCAAAAATTTACCCTTCCTAAGTAATAACTCTATAAAAGACCATCCTTCGAGGTGAAATTTGCTTTTCGGAGCAAGTTTTCCAGTCTTAAAATCTCCTCCATGAGTGAAATTGGGTGAAAAAGTTGGGATATTATAATTGTAAAAAGTGGTCATAATTTCTCTTATTTGTCTACATTTGAGTGAAAAGAGTAAGAAAATCATTTGTGATGTGTAAAATTTAAAGTTTACATAAATTTGTTCTTAAATTGAACTAGAATTTGACCACCGTTGGTCAAATACTTTCGCTATTGTCCTAATAAGGTCAGGAGCGAGAGTTGAATCGATCTGGATGATGAATGATTCTTTTTTACCAATATCCTTTAAACCGTGTCCTATAATCAGTAAGCAATTGTTAGTAATAATGTAACGGTCATGTAAGTCTGAACCATGCGGGAAAATAGGGACAGCGACCATTT
>JAGMEZ010000551.1 GCA_023127905.1 Caldifarciminota bacterium | reverse complement strand
GCTCAGGTGGATACTACATAGCTTGTGAAGCCGATATAATTCTTGCGGAAGAAGGAACAATTACAGGTTCAATTGGTGTAATAAGCGGTAAATTCAATCTTAAAAAACTCTATGACAAAATAGACTTAAGATTCGAAACGATTGAGAAAGGAAAACATGCGGCAATGTTTTCTTTGGCAAAACCATTCTCGGAAGAGGAGAAGGAACTTATAAAAAAAGAAACAAGAGAATTTTACGAAGATTTCATTAGAAAAGTTGCGGAAGGAAGAAATCTTTCCATTACAAAGGTTGATTCAGTCGGAAGAGGGAGAATATGGACTGGAAATCAGGCGAAAGATATTGGTCTCATAGATGAAATTGGCGGGCTGAGAGAAGCTTTAAAGCTTGCAAAAGAGAAAGCAGGTATATCAGAAGACATAGAGGTTGGTATTGAGATATACCCTAAATATCAATCAAAATTTTTTGGTCTTGGAGGTAGCAGTGTCTTTGCCATAAATGAATATGTTCCTGAAAATGTTGTTGATGTCATTGCAGATATGGCAAAATACAAGATTTATGAGAATGAGAATATTCTATACATTATGCCCTATTCAATAGGGATAGAATGAAAAAGGAAATTTCACTAAAAAATTTCCCTGGATTCCCCGGTGTATATTTAATGAAGAATAAAACGGGGAAAATCATATATATTGGTAAAGCCTTAAATCTAAAGAAAAGGATATCATCTTATTTCACCAAGGATTCCTTGCCCAACTCAAGGATTGAACGAATGGTGGGAAAGATAGAAACCATTGATTTTATAATTACAGAAAATGAGATTGATGCATTACTCCTTGAAGCAAACCTCATAAAACTTCATAAACCTGAATATAATATTAAATTCAAAGACGATAAGAAATACCCCTTTATAAAGATTACACTCAATGATAAATTTCCAAGAGTTTTCTCCACACGAAATATTAAAAAAAATGGCTCTCTCTTGCTTGGTCCTTTCACAGATGCTAAAGCGGTAAAGAAAACAATTAAGACCGGGAGAAGATTATTTCCTGTTAGATGTTGTGGAAAGAGACTTCCACAAAAAGCATGTCTTGATTATCATATTGGACTTTGTTCGGCTCCATGTATTTCCATCGTTTCCGATAAAGAATACAGAAAAATAGTTGATAACTTAATAAAATTTCTTGAAGGAAAACAGGATTCACTTCAGAAAGAACTTGAAAGATTGATGATATACTACAGTAAAAAACTCGAGTTCGAAAAAGCAAAGGATGTTAAGGATAGGCTTTTTGCATTAAAAAAAATTCAGAATAGACATAAGTTTGTGCTTTTAAAAAAGATTGATATTGATGTTATCGGATTATCGAGTGAAAATGGAAATTTTTGTGTAGTTGTTGATGAAGTAAGGGATGGCAAACTTATATACCAGCATCATTACTTCCTTAATGGAATCTCTGATGAAAATAAAGCCATGGAAACATTCATTACAGTTTACTACAGGAATAAAAAACTTATTCCGAAAGAAATAATTGTTGATTTAATTCCCGATAACTATTTGATCCTCGAAAAATGGCTCACATTAAAAGCAAAGAATCGGGTCATAATAATTAAAAAAGTAAAGAAAGGAAAACTTGCACTTTTGAGGATTGCACATAAGAATGCAGAACTATTCCTAAAAGCGCATTTACAGAAAAAAAATGAAACAAAAATATCAAAAGAAGTATTAGAATTAAAGAATATTCTTAAACTTAAATCAATACCACAAAAAATTGAAGCATTTGATATATCAAATATAATGGGTGCTCATGCAGTTGGCAGTTCTGTACTCTTTGTTAATGGAAAACCTAAAAAAAGCGGATACCTACATTATAAAATTAGAAGTGTAAAAGGAATTAACGATGTTGCTATGATAAAAGAAGTTATTTCACGAAGACTTAAGCGAATTATTAAATTAAAACAAGAAAATCCTGATTTATTTTTAGTAGATGGGGGAGAGGGTCAGCTGAATGCTGCACTTAAAATTATAAAAGAAATGGGATTTGATATACCCGTAATTGGTCTCGCAAAGCGGTTTGAACAGATACACCTACCTGGTAAGAAAATCGTAGCACTTCCAGCAGATTCAAAGGCTATAAAATTACTTAAGAGAATTAGAGATGAATCACATCGTTTTGCAATTCAGTACTACCGTAAGCTACATAAAAAGGAATTGAGTTATTCACTGCTTGATGGGCTTATAGGTATCGGAAATGAAAAGAAAAAACTATTGATATCAAATTTTGGTTCTGTAGAGAGATTAAAAAAGTCAACAAAAAAAGAAATTGAACAGGTAAAAGGATTTGGTAAGAAAACAGCACGAAAAGTATGGGAATATCTGAAAAATAATCCCCATTAGAAAATTTAATTAAATAGACCCAATCAAATTGCAATTCAGAAAATGGTACATGCGTTCTTAGAAATTTTGCTATCACCTGTCATGCTTAATCCTGAAAGTGTCACGCTAAACCATGCCCTGAACTTGTTTCATGGGTTGTTTCAGCATCTCTTCAGGACAGGCTTGTTTCAGCATCTCGGTTTAATGAAAGATGATGTTCGAAACCTATCGCAATTATTGAGGTTTTCCTATTTTATGGATGAAATATGAAACTCTATTGTCTGAATCACAAATAA
>JAGMEZ010000550.1 GCA_023127905.1 Caldifarciminota bacterium | reverse complement strand
TGAGTGGAATTGATTCCCCTTCGGAATGGAAGTAAGCACGTTGTGCTGGAAGCAATCCTTCGCGGAGCTCAGGATTGAATTAAGCCTTCGGCTGGAATTAGTTAAACGATAGGGTTTAGTGTTTTGTAGCGTTGGGGTTTATCCCCAACTTTTTTATTTTGGAGTGCAAAAACGATGTTTTTGCGGTGTTGCTGTAAGTTCCTTGGACTTAATCGTACATCTTACATCGTACAACATACATCCCATAATTTCTCACAATTTCTTAATGCACCTATTCCAGCGAAGCGACTGCCCCGTCTACCACGCAGGATTTAACCCGCAAAGTGGAATTATTTCGCTTGACAAAGGATATAAAAATATCTATATTACATTATGAAATGGAGAAAAACCAAAATTTTACCAAAGGAGGGAATGTGAAAAGGTTAACACTTATCTGTGTAATCCTTTTTCTTTTTTACTCTTTCGCATTCAGTGGTGTTATCACTCGACAACTAAGCGAAAAAATGGAAGAAATAGGAAACAATGAATTAATTCCTGTAAATGTAATAATGAAAGAACAGGCTGATATGGTTTATCTCATGAATCTTGTTAAAGGAAAAGAAGTTACAGAGAGGCGTGAGATTGTTATTAATTACCTGAAAAAGATAAGAGACATATCCCAGAAGAGGATTCTTTTGTATCTTGAAAGTATGGAAGAAGAAGGTAAGGTAGAACAAGTACGGTCGCTATGGCTTGGGAATGCAGTTTGTTTCGAAGCCCATAATGATGTTATTGAAGAGATAGCTAAACTTCCTGACATTAGATCGATAGATTTGGATGAAGAGAGAGAACTCATTGTTCGACCAGAGAAATTAACTCCGACTTTACCAGTAGGTAGAGATATAGTATGGAATATCAATTTGGTGAGAGCACCCGAAGTCTGGGCACTTGGCTATACGGGGGAGAACATTATTGTATCGGTGCTTGATACGGGTGTTCGCTATACCCATAGGGACCTCAAGGACCACATCTGGAAAAACACAGGAGAGATTCCCGGTAATGGACTTGACGATGATAGTAATGGTTATGTAGATGATTACTATGGATACGATTTCTATAACGATGATGGTGATCCAATAGATGATAATGGACACGGCACGCACTGTGCCGGAACAGTTGCAGGTGATGGAACTTGTGGAACTCAAACCGGAGTTGCACCGGGTGCTCAAGTTATGTCATTAAAGGTTTTAAATAATTATGGAGGTGGTAACGAATCGGATGTATGGGAGGCAATGCAGTATTCGATAGATAACGGTGCACATGTAATCAGTATGTCTTTAGGATGGTGCCATAACTGGAATCCAGACAGGCAGCAGTGGAGAAATACGTGTAATGCTGTACTTGCAGGAGGAATAATAATGAGTGTTGCAGCGGGTAATGAGGGTGGATCTCCATCAAATCCTATACCCGATAATGTTAGGACACCCGGGGATGTACCTCCTCCCTGGCTCCATCCAGATCAGACATTAATTGGTGGACTGAGCGCTGTTGTAACAGTTGGTGCTACAGATAGTCTTGATAGTATTGCCGATTTTTCAAGTAGGGGTCCTGTTACATGGGATACTATTCCCCCATGGAATGATTATCCCTATAATCCAGAAATGGGTTTAATAGACCCTGACATAAGTGCACCTGGAGTATGCATAACATCTCTTGATTACAGCACTGATGACGGATATGTGGGTGGTCCAATGTGGTCGGGAACTTCGATGGCAACCCCTCATGTTGCTGGCGCAATGGCACTAATGCTATCTAAGAATTCGGGACTCGCCCAGGCAATTATGGATAGTATTCTTGAAGTAACTTCGGTTGACTATGGTCTTACTGGGAAGGATACTGATTACGGTGCTGGAAGATTGGACTGTTATGAAGCATTTACAGCAACGCCTGTTGGTGTAGGGGAGAGCAAAAAGACAGTCTATCCAAAGGTTTTTGGTCTTTCAAGGAACGCACCCAATCCCTTTTATAACGGAACGTTTATTACGTATCAGATACCTGATGGACGTAGTGTTTACACGGTATTAAGTATATATGATGTTAGCGGAAAATTAATAAAGACTTTAGTTAATAGCCAGCATGATCCTGGCAAGCACAGTGTTTATTGGGATGGCAGGGATGGATTGGGAAGGAGAGTAGTATCTGGTATATATTTTGTGAGGTTTGCAGCAGGAGGTTATGTGAGAACAGGAAAGATGCTCCTTCTCCGTTAATCCCTCTTGTTATTAAAAGATTAACGTTTGAGGTTATTATCTTAATATATTTATTCTCTTTGTTGATGTAAAATTGTCGGAAGTTAAACGATAGAAATATATGCCAGCCGGAACGTACTTTCCGCTCTCATTGGTTCCATCCCAACTCAGCTTATAAGTTCCTGCGTGCTTGAATTCATTCATTAATGTTTTTATCAATTGCCCCGCAATGTTATAAACTTCTAAGGAAATGAAAGATTTATCTGGCACATCATAACTAATCATCGTTGTTCTTAAAGTCGGATTCGGATAAGGGGAATGCAGGCTAACTGTCTTACTGCCATTTCCTGAAAATGTAGCTGAGAGTTGACCGTGAACCGTACGGTTCCCAATTAAATCAACATCTATTAATTTATAATAATAGGTTTTTCCTACCTCAACGTTCCTATCTAAATGGAAATATTCAGTTGGAGTAGCACAATTTCCTTGTGCAGGAATCTCATCTATCACGGTATAGCCTTCTTTTGGGCTCAGTGAACGTTCAACTATCCATTTAAATTTATTCATTTCACTCTCAGTCCGCCACTTAAGGTTTATCCCTTGTGCTGTGCTAATTGCAGATAAACCCGTTAGACCAATGGTTGTAATGGAGCCTAAAAAAACTAACCTACTTGTATCAACACTGTTATTACCGTAATAAAAATATCCAAAATTACCTGCCTGACCTGAAGGGCAATCAACGTCCATTTCCAGGTCGAGACATATCTTATCTCCATCAGAAAGTATGCAGCCCGAACCGGCTATGTTACTCACAGTAATTAGCGTCTTTTCTTTACTAAATTTTGTAACATCGGAAGTTGCATTTACTATTATCGTACCGATGGCATCAGTGGAATTCACCCACTGATATATCATATATCTTACATAGATTTTAGTAGCTGCTCTTGTCACTTCTGTCTGAATATCAATCGTCCAGTCGCCTGCAGGAATGATTTGGGCAGACATCGGTTCAGATATGAAAGTAACACACTCATAGTATCCTGTACCAGGAAAGCAATCTGTTGATAAAGTTTCTGGTGATGTCCCTTTATTTGATAACATTGCCCTTCCTATCCAGGTTCCTCCCATGAAGGTATCCCCGGTCTGGTGGGTATTTGGCATAGGTTCACCTACAGCGACAGTACTGTTTTGGAAATAAAATATAGTCTGAGCCTGTGCAGTTACACTAAAGAATAATAGTGCCCCAAAGATACTTAGTATTTTCATATTAATTAAATAGGGTATAATCTATGCTAGGGTTATTAAAAAGATAAATTATGATTCATATAGACTTATAATATTCAATCAAAAGCCGACAATAAGAAAATTTTTGTATTTTGCGAAAAGCCATTGCATCATGCGAATAGATATTGATGCTACATTCAGAGTAACAAAACTGTGAAAAAAACTTGTCTTGCAACAAGAAAAACTTGACAGAAGGTTTTTTTGTTCTATAATACAGCATATGAATTTGATAAATGATATAAAAGCAGTTCTTTTTGATATAGATGATACTCTTTTTGATCGTAAAACAGCGATACGGAAGATTCTGCGTGGAATGAAACAAAAACATCCCGAGTTATTTCAGGAGATACCAGAAGAGTCAATATTTGAGGCATTCTGTGAGGCTGATCAGATGGTACTGGTAGATTTTAATAAAGGTGAATCAGGGAGGGGGGTTCGCGATAAAAGAAGCAGAAGGTTTCTAAAAACCCTTGGGTTACCCGAAGAGTTCAGTGCCAGGATAACGTCAATGTATATTGCTGCTTATCCTGATGTGAGTTCTCCTGTTAAAGATGCAAGGGAAGTGGTGGAGAGGCTTGCTGAGAAATTTTCTCTGGGGGTTATATCAAATGCTTTTCCCGATGTTCAATACAATAAACTCAAGGGTATTGGAGTAAGAGATCTTTTTCAGGTTATTTTGTTATCGGAAGAAGTTGGTATCAGAAAACCTGAGGGTGCAATATTCCAGAAGGCTGCAAAACTTCTAAATGTTCAACCTTATGAATGTTTTTTTGTAGGCGATTCTTTTGATACGGATATGGTTGGTGCGAAGAAGGGTGGGATGAAAGCCTGCTGGTTCAACCCTGACAGGAAGCAGATTATTGATGGAGATGTTAAGCCGGATTTTGAAATAACCACACTTACAGAACTCCTCTCCATCCTTCTTTAGAGCATTCGGGAGAGAGCATTCGGGGTCATAAGAGCATTCGAGGTCAGGCTTTGATAATTTGATATTTACGATATTTATGTCAACTGTCTTTTTTCATTTCCTTCACCCAAAATATTTTTTACTGGTGTTTCGGGAATGCAATTCCCGAAACTAAATTATTGCCCAAAGTTGTGAGAAATAATTTCTTATTGACAATACTAACTGTTTCATTTATAATGATTGAAACTTCTTATATGAATCTGAAAGGAGGATTTAATGGAAAACGCTGATAAAAAAGTGGAAGAAATATTTAAAAATGGTGTAGATTATTTAGAGGACGGGCAACTGGAGGATGCGATTAAGGCATTTGAAGAAGTAATTTCATTGGACGATAATGATGCGGCAGCGCATTTTAATCTCGGTCTTGTCTGTATGAGGATGGTTCGCAAGGATATTGATAGGGAAGAACTGTACGAAGAGCGAACGGATGAAGAAGCCTGGATACTGCGGGCAATATCTGAATTTAATAAGGTTCTGGAAATTGAACCGGATAACATGGAAGCAAAGAAAAATATAGAAGCGCTTAATAAACTGCTTGGGATGGGAGTGTGATGAGAGAAGTTAGACAGACTAGAGTAAGGAGTAGGTAGTAAACAGTATGGAGAAAAAAGTCGCAGGTTTTAACCTGTGTGGATTTAAGATGTGTAAAAAATCCTGGAACTCTATACACATCATAATGTTTAAATATATAATATGTTTCGAATAAAAAGAAAATGTAGGAGCGATTCCCTAATAGCGATAATAAAGAGGGATTTCCCAATCCTTATTTTGATTATATTATTACTATTCTCATCTAATTTTTCTCTTGCTGAGGATAAATCAGACCTGAGCCTTGCAAAGAGACTAATGAATGAAGGTCTCTACGAATTAGCATATGATGAATTTATTGAATTTGTAGAGAGAAACAGTGATTCTGAGGATGCTCCAGAAGCATATTACCTTGGATACGATTGTCTTTTTCTTCAGGGAAGAAATTCAGATGCCCTTTCCGGATTTAAGGAATTTATACGCAGCTATCCGTTTTCTTATTTCACTCCATTTGCGAAGGAAAGAATGGGTGAGATTTACCTGAAACTCAAAGACTTTGGAAAAGCTCAGGAGACATTTAAGAACTATATAAAGACCTATCCCGAAAACGAGAAAACAGAAGATGCCATATTCTGGCTTGGAGAAACCTATTACAATATTGGTAAGTATGAGAAGGCTCGCTACTACTATAAACTCTGTATGGAGAGATACCCAAAGGGAAGATTCTTTGACTATGCTTTTTATTCAACCGGGTTCAGTTACCGAGGGGAGAAAAAGTTCGATGAAGCAAAACGGTTTTTTAAAACCCTCATAGATAGCTTTTCTGAAAGTTCACTCATAGAGGATGCATATGTCTCGATTGGGGAAATTGAATTTGAGAGAGGTGAATTTGATAGTGCAATGGTGGTCTTTTCCAACTACCGTGAGGACTATCCAAAAGGAAAATTTTTTGACAAATCTTTATTGTATACAGGTAGGCTCTACGTTAAAAAAGGAGAAACAAAATCTGCAATAAGGACATTTCAAAATCTTATAGAGAGGTTTCCAGATTCGAAATATAAAAATCCGTCGATTTACTATTCTGCCTGGATCTATTTCGATAGAAAGAAGTATGAGAAGGCACTTGATTATTTCAGAATGGTAGAGAGAACGAGTAAACTCTATTTTCCATCCTTCTACTGGTCCGGAATAATACTCGAAAGACAGGGGGAGAAGGAAAAGGCAATTGAGCAGTTTGAAAAATTATCTTCTATGAAAGATGCCGGCGATTATAGAAATGATGCTTTATACGAACTTGCTCGAATGGGTTATGAAACAAAGGATGTAGTGAAAGCTGATAGCCTTGTTCATGTACTTTCAAGTACTGATAGAAAATGGAAGGCGCTCCTTCTAAAAGGAAACAGCCTTTTTGAAATGGAACGGCACCAGGAGGCAATAGAAATCTATTCGCTGATTTGCAAAGAAGAGAAAAATGGAGTAAGGAAGGATGCGGTTTATAGACTTGCATCATCTCTCTATAAAATGGAAGAATATAAAAAAGCAGAGGAATACTTTAATATATATCTGACTAGCTATCCTGATGGAAAGGATAGAAAGGAGGTAATGCTCCTCTTTGCAGAATGTGCCTACAAACTGAAAAAGTGGGAGGATGCACTCGCACGATACAGAAATGTTAAAAGCCAATTTCCAGAGACAAAAGAAGCGAAACTTGCAGCGATGGGTGAAGGATGGACGCTTTCAAAATTAGGAAGAGATAAAGAGGCGTATAATATACTGAAAAAGATTAAAGGGGTTGAAGGAGAGGAGAAGGACTGGATAACGCTTGGGGATGCAGCATATAATGCTGGCAGATTTAGTGAAGCAATTTCAAATTATAAAAAAGCAGCAAAAGAAAAACCGATTAGAGAAGTTGCCTTATTGAGACTTGGAAATACATATTTCAGGATTAAAAAATATAAGGATGCTATTACAACCTATAATAAACTTGTGAAGGATTTTCCAATGGGTGATTTTGCAGATGATGCATACTTCAAGAAGGGAGAGGCATTAAGGAAACTCGGTAATTATAAGAATTCATCCCTTACGATGGAATCCCTGAGGGAGTTGTATCCTTCAAGTGAATATATAAGAAGAAGTTATTTAATTTCAGGTGACAATTATTTTAATTCCGGTGATTTTGAGAATTCACGGATTAGTTATCAAAAAGTGATAGATATTCTTAAACTCCCCGAAGATACTACTGCGGTTGTACCCATTAATGGTATTATGAAATGCATACTGAGAAAAGATGGGGAAAAACGTGCAGCTGAATTTGCGGATACATATATTGAAAGATTCAATGGAACGTACCTTTCGGAACGCATAATGATGTTGAAGGCAGATATGTTTTACTACTCAGGAGAAACTGAGAGAGCGATAGATGAGTATGGAAAGATTGAGAATAGAAAGTTAAAACCAACCGCACTGTACAACGAGGCGCGTTCGCTTCGGTCACTTAAAAAGAACGAAGAAGCAGAGAAGAAGTTGCGTAGAATTATTAATGATTTTCCCAATAGTAAAATTGTTTCAAAGGCAGCTCTTCTTCTTGGTAAGGTTCTTTTCGAAGAGAGAAAATATTCCGAGAGTTTAGAGTATCTTGAAAAAACTAAGAAACTGAAAACAGATGAAGATTACGAGGTTGCCTATATAAAAGGTGATGTTTACCTGAAACTTAATAATAAACAGAAAGCAATCGAGACCTTCAGTAAACTTAAGGATGCTGCTCGTGGTAAGTGGAAGGGAAAAGCGCTTCTCCGTCTTGGCGATATAATGCTTGATGAAGGGAAATTAAGCGAATCACTTTCTTACTACGATGAGGCAATAAAAACAGGGGAAAGTTTAATTATTCCTGAAGCATACTATATGAAAGGCAAAGTACTACTGAAGCAGGGGAACGATAAGGAAGCACTTAAAACGTTCTTGAAGATAAAATATAATCTTTCCGATTCTCCATATACAACCAAAGCACTTTTTGAGGCTGCAGAGCTTGCCCTTAGGATGGGGAAGAAGCAGGATGCCTTAAGTCTTTACAAAGAAGTAATAGAAAGGAATGATGATAAGACGCTTATTATCCGTGCAAAGGATAGGATTAAAACTATCAATCCTTAGTCTTTTTATATTCCCGCTAATTCTGAATTCAGAGGATAAAGACGAGGGGCTGGAGCTTCCAGAGGTCTATATTTACGGAACATACCTTGGAAGGATGCAATTCAGTCCCAAAAAGGACTTTTATCCGTATATTAATCAGGGAGATCTCTTTCCACCTTCAAGACCGATTTCACCGGAGTTCCATGTTACCGCTCAAAGATTACTACCTGGTGAAAGGGAAAAGATAAATCATTACTGGTTATTGTTGGATGCTGGAGCGGGGAATTGGTGGTCGGATAAGGTATTCCTTGATTGTGGATTACGAAATGAAACAGGGCTCCTGTCCCTTCGGTTTACTGACTTCAGACGAAAAGGCTGGGCAGAAGACCATTGTGTTAACGATGATTTTGTTAGAATAAAAGGTGTTCTCAACCAGGAAGATTATTACATATCTGGAGATGGATATTATAATTATGAAAAGGTTGTTAAAGGGGTTAATTCACAGTACGATACTGTTTCGACCAATGGAGGAGGTGTTGGTCTTCTCATGAGGTTTGAGTTTGATCCCGTTAAGGTATCACTTTCGGGTGATTTTTCTCTAAATAGCTTCACAGTACTTCCTCAGGAAAAGATTTTTAAAAATTTAATTAACTTTGGTGTTCCTCTAAGAAACTATGATATTTCGGGTAACATAAATATAGAGGGAGCAAGGTTTAAGGTGAACAGTGAAAGTGCGACGAAGTCCATTACATCATTAGATGTTCTTCTTAAAAAGACCATTAATAAAATACTTGCTGTTTCACCCGGGATAAGAATATTCATAGATGAAAGAAAAATATCTGTGGCTCCTCTGATTTCAATAAATGCAATGATTGAGAATTTTGAGCTATATCCTTTTGTCAGTTATTTTGAAAGAAAAATGATAAATACGGTCAAAGATATTTACGAAAGATGTCCATTTGTAGTGGGTATGAATGAATATAAAGTGCTTGAAGAGAAAAATATTACAGGGGGATTTGAAGGAAAATGGCAGAAAACGACTTGTTTTGTTGCCTATAGCCATATTGAATATGATAATTATCCAATGTTATTGGCTACTTTTATTGAGGGTTTTTCATTTCAACGTACGAGGAAGGATGTGTTAAAGACGGACATAGGCTTAGACTTTAGTGATTTCACTTTTGAGTTTACTGGAAATTACACTCTTCGCGAAAAGATACCATATGAGCCAGTATCAGAGTTTAACTTTGGTATGACATATAAAGGATTCTCGCCGGTTACCCTTTTTGGAAATGTTAACAGTTCATTTGCTATTGAAACGTTAGATGATGAAGTAGATATATTTACATTTAATGCAGGAGTTGAGTATCAACTTCTTAAAGACTTTTCACTGCGATTTGAAACAGAGAATATTATGGATCAGAGATATGAAATCTGGGAAGGATACATTGAGGGTGGTGTCCAGTTCTACGCCTCTTTGAAATACAAAATAATAAAATAGGTGAATTATCTGTGTAATCTGAAATAATTGGCGTAATCAGGTATGCTGCGAAGGTATACCTGAGCAGTATACAAGGAGGTAAAATGAGTTTAATGGCAATGCTG
>JAGMEZ010000055.1 GCA_023127905.1 Caldifarciminota bacterium | reverse complement strand
AAAGGAGGTGAAAAATATGAGATTCTCTTTATATGCATGCGTCCTTCTTCTCTTTGCTATTCCTGTTTTTGCGGGTCCTCCAAATGTTGGTGATCCCGCCCCAGATTTCACCTTACCTGATACAACGTATACATACCACAGGCTCTCCGATTACCAGTGGAACGTAGTCTTTTTGAACCTTGGAACATCCTGGTGAGGAGGATGTCAATCTGAGTATCAGGTTATGTCACAATTACAGGCGCATTACGATTCAGTAAGTGCTCCTGTACAGGTTTTGGTAGTAGATATCCTTGAGCCTATGTCAATAACAAAATACATACAGAGAACCTACAATATATACCCTCCTTGTTTGAACGACCAGCCTGGAGTGGTTTGGGGTTTGTATAATTACGATGGTTATATACCGACGAATTATGTCATACGGGGCGACAGTAACCAGACTGTACACTATAGGTACCATACAATGACTCTATCACAAATGATATATCAAATAGACCAGGCACTTGCTGCGAGTGTTGAGGAAATACCTGCAACAATAGACCATACAACATTAAAAACATCAGCAATCACGAGAAACAGAGTCAGCATTGAATACAGCCTGAAGAATAGATCTAACATCAGACTGATGGTTTATGATATAGCGGGAAAGGTTATTGCTGAATTAACAGAGGGCGTCAAGGGTAGTGGTACGTATTTTACAACTTGGTATCCGAAGAACAACGGTGTATACTTCATAAAACTATTTACAGAAAAGGGAACACTCACCAGAAAAGCAATTATCCTCAAGTGATGCTTTATCAACCGTTTATAAGCCGGGTACAAAAGTATCCGGCTTTTTCATTTTACTCTAACTTAACTTTTTGGTCTTATGTCTCAGCTCTGATATCTTATGTCTTGTGCTCTCTGTGGTCTCTTTTATCTTTTTTTCTTGATTTTTATCTTTTCTGCTATATAATATATATGTATGAAAAGTAAAATTCTTATAGGTTTGACTGGAAATATAGCATCGGGAAAATCCAGCGTAGGAAAGCTCCTGAAAGAAAATGGAT
>JAGMEZ010000549.1 GCA_023127905.1 Caldifarciminota bacterium | reverse complement strand
GTGCAGCAGATAATCCTGAGGAGATTGGCTATTCTCTCTGTGCTTATATGTTAAAGAAGGCGTATGAGAAGGCTCTTACAGAGTTATGTCGAAAGGAGTAATTGAGATATGTTAGCAATTATGGGCACTCTGCCCTTTGTTGAAATGGACGTAAAAACAGGAAGTGCACGATTCGAAAACGGTAGACTTGCAGTAGATGATTTAAGTGTTGTTCCCAGCTTAGGCACAAGTGTTATGGCAGCATCAGCTTGCATTACCTGCAAAGCCCTTAATTTAGAATCTCCCTATTTTATCACTGCTGGAGATATTGGGGATGGAAAGGGAAGCAAAAAGCTTTATCAATATTTAACTGCTAACCTCCCAACGCTTGGTTTGAGCGTATTAGGCATGCACTATATTATGCCTGATATTTCACGAATAAAAATTTTTCTTGATGCTCTGGGGGACACACGAAAACAAATGACATTGATAGCAGATGCAGGTTCTATGTATGCTGCAAAGGCAGCAGAAATTGTATCCAGTTTTGACATCTTTACTCCTGATGCAGGGGAGATGGCATATCTGGCTGACCCGCATGCTACACATCCAGCCTATGTTGAGCACCTTCTGTTTTCGATAGATGCATCAGAGATTGTCACATTGATAAAGAAAGCTTATGAAAATGGAAATATTCCTCACACTTTATTGGTCAAGGGACCCATAGATTATATTGTAGAAGAAGGTACAGTAGTTGAATCTCTTGCTGAGCCTTCTATTCCTGCAATGGAAGCAATTGGGGGAACAGGTGACAGCTTGACAGGAATTCTATCTGCACTTATTTATGCAGGTTATGACAAAGTAGATGCCTGTGTAAAGGCGGCAAAGGTCAATCGTATCGCAGGGGAATTAACACAACCTGACCCTGCAACACCAATTTCTGAAATAATTGCGAAAATCCCTATCGCATTAAAGGAGGTTATTTTATGCGTATAACTGCCCTGATAGCTGGGAGTATATTTGGTTTAATGGCTGCACTTGCCCAAGCATTTTTCCGTATCATACCCCCACCTGCTTATGGTATCTGTATTGCTTGCCATATGAGAGATATGGTAAATTGGATAGCTGCTCATATATACCCTATATATGGTTTGACTGGGGGAGGAGCATTAAAAATACCAGGTGGTCCTGTATCTTACAAGTTTCCACTGCTTACTATTGTTGGAATATTGATTGGAGCATTTATTGCAAGCCGTATCCATAAAGAATTCAGCTGGAAAACTATGAGAGTAAGTTGGCAGAGACCAGTACCAGAGTTTTTCTGGGGGCTGTTTGTTATGATATCAGCATTAATATTTGGCGGTTGTCCTATAAGAACAGCACTTAAAACAGCATATCTTGATATAACTGCCTTGATAGGTCTGGTGATGATTTTTATAGGAGTTATAATAGGTTGTGAGGTCATAAAAAAGAAAGTTAGGAGGTAAGATATGAGTTTATTACCACCAATTGTAACAATCATTTTAGGGTTATTAATGGGATATCTGGGACAAAGGGCTCGGATGTGCTTTGTAGGCGGCATGCGGGACTGGTATCTGGTAAGAGATACTTATCTCGTTAAAGGTTTATTTGCCTTTTTAGTATTCTCGTTTGTGGGGTTCGCAATATTCTACTTTTTGTCACCGGCAATCAAAACATTTCCCTGGTTTCTAAATGGCTCTGCAGTTTTTGACCAAAAATGGACTTCTATTGGAATATCAGCAATTCCAAGTAATCTGCTACCAGTTCCTGGTGACCCTATAACCTGGTCTCCCAAGGCAGCATCACATATAATCTTAGCTATTATAGGTGGTTTTGGCTTGGGTTTTTGCTCTACGATGGCTGGTGGATGTCCATTCCGTCAACATATAATGGCAGCTGAAGGAAGCAGAAGTGCCATAACTTATCTTGTAGGATTTGCTATAGGTGCTATAATTTTTCACAGATTTCTTGCACCCCTCATTAAAATTATTTTAGGATAAGGAGGCAAATAATATGGTAAATAAAACATTGGATGTATGCGGTGAGGTTTGCCCAATGCCTGTGGTAAGAACTAGGGATGCCTTGGAACAAATGAAATCTGGTGAGACCCTGGAAGTAATAGTGGATTATCCACCATCAAAAGAAAATGTCCATAGATTTGCAACGAACTCTGGACATAAGATAGTGGATGTCAGTAAAGATGGGGAACTAATAAAGATATTAATCCAGAAGGAATAGAAAAATTAAAAATACTGGATTCACTTCTGACGCAATCTCGATTTTTCAATGTTGGGGACAAGCCCCAACGCTACAGAGATTGCTTCGTCGCTTTGCTCCTCGCAATGACCTTTTTAGACAAACTCCAGAAGTCAATTATCCAATTGAGATAAATATCTGAATTTAAAGTAGATCCAGGGACCTGATTTACAAAACATCTTGATTAAACTAGATCCCCAGATAGGTCTGTCAGGTTAAATAACAACTTTCTAAACTTTTGTTATCTTAACCTGATTAATTTGACTGATTTCTTTGTTCCTTCAAAATCAGCTATGACAAAATAAACTCCCATACTTAGTTTCCTTGGTAGTGAAAATTCATAGGAGCCCTTGCTGTACAAACCATGAGCAAGCAAAGCTACCTTTCTGCCATTAACATCATAGAGATTTAAATTTACTCTACCAGATTTCTCAATTCTCAGAATCACATTTTCAAATGAGGAATAAAGTTCAAAGTCGTCTTTTAATCTTTCCTTTGGTAATTCCTCTATTCCAGTGGGAATAGTGCAAATATCTGTATATTCGACTAACTCGTCAATTAATGGCATAGCTTCAATTTCAAGATATATAGAATCGACATAGAATTCCTCAGTTATAGCAAAAATTTCTTCAAATGGTGGCTGTGTATCAATTACGCAAACAGGTCTATTGCCTTGAGAATCTAATGTTAAGAAGTGGAAATCCTCATCATATGGACCACCTACACAAAAACTATTTGTCCAGCCAGCTATCGCATAAGTCTGATTTTGTGTTTGAATCATTGGATAGGCTTCCTCAGTCAAAGCACCAGGGGAACTTGGATGTACCCTTCCCCACTGTAAATTCAGCATTGAGTCTAAATGTAAGATGAGAAAATTCGGATTTGGAGGAGCACCAGGACCAATACTGTTCGTCCATCCTGAAACTGCGAAATCGCCATAAGAAGTTTGAATCAGAGAACGGTCATCCATTACCATTTCATCAGCAATATCCCATCCA
>JAGMEZ010000548.1 GCA_023127905.1 Caldifarciminota bacterium | reverse complement strand
AGAATAATCTCAGGAGCAGGTACTTCCGCTGAAAGGTTATTTCTAATATTTTCCGCTTCTCCGACCATATAGAAAAATCCCTTGAAGTTCTCTCTACAAATATAATCAAGATCGCTAACAGACTGGTAGAAGTCAGTTCCTAACTCAGTTGTAAACGACACGCAATTCGTCCCATTAACATAATGATTCCAGCCATAAACCCATCCATCGGTGTCGCCGCTTGTCGGATAAAGGGAACTTGATTGTCCAGGACTATAGTACCCACTACCAAGTCTATGAATCAGTGATGCCTTTGTTGTTCCATAAGAAACCAGGAACGAATTATTTGGTGGATTGCTGGAAGTATACCCCCAGGGCCAGATGACCAGTTCACTATAACTGTGGTATGAATCCGTGTAATTGAATTCATGGGATTTTACAAACCTTACTATTGCATCATCACAAGGTGCAGAGTTACCTCCGGGACCATCACCATAAGGCCCGCAAAATACATCACTGGAAGGTTTATGGGTAACCGAACCATAATAAGGTATTGAACCCCAATCACCATACCTGTCCCCGTTGCAGCATCCATTATAAGTCCTGTTGGGGTCTGTTCCTGTCGATCCTCCGTAAGGCTGTCTGTTTTTTCTCCACCAGTGTGCTCCGGGATAATCGTACACGTAACCGTCAGCGTTTACACAGGGAATAATCCAGATTTCCCTTGAATCAACAGCATCCTTTATCGTCGAACTACTGGCATAAGCACTGGTAAGGCTGTCAGCGAAAAAGAGCGGGACCTCTACACTAGCCCATTCCCGTGCATGATGGCAGCCCATAATGAGCACATCCGGTTCATCAGGATCTTCTACTGTTGGATTATCAGATATCTTTACATAGTAAATCCACCTACCCTGATAGGTCTGCCCCAAACTGTCGAATACACAGATTCCTGGATAATTTGTTGCCATATTCCTTAAGAGCTGTTTCACTTCCGTGTAACTGTGGTAATTCCCCCGTGCCTTCATTTCAGCATATTCGAGATCTGGATAAATAATCTCATTCTGAAGTCCGCTTGGAACCATATCAGAATAATACTGAACTTCAGTAAGAATAATATCACAATATTCTCCTGGACGAACACCTGCATAGTTTATTGTTTTGTGTTTTAATCGTGATAGTTCCATATATGAATCTACATATACCCTGATTAGCATCTCCTTGCTAAAGATAATTGATGGAAAAAGCAAAGAAATTATCAAAAGAAACCTTTTCATAATACCTCCTTATCTACGGTTATCTTTATACAATTTAATATAATTGAATTAATATTGCTTGTCAACCAAATTCTGGATAACAAATCGAAGGTTTCTCAAAAAAGGGAAGGAAATGAAGGATATTTGGAGAAAATAAAATTACCTTTTTTTACTTAAACTCAAAACTCTTTTCTGCAAAAATCTTTAAGCACTTATTTACAATTTCAGGTTCATAGAGAACACCCCTGTTCTCTAAAATTTCTCCAAGGGCTTTATCGACGCCCCGGGATGGACGGTATGGTCGGTGAGATGACATTGCTTCTACAACATCGGCAACACCTAAAATTCTTGCTTCTAAAAGGATTTCTTCCCTTCCAATACCTGAGGGATACCCAGAACCATCTAACCGCTCGTGATGTTGAAGAATAATTTGAGCAATTTTCCATGGAAATTCAATACCCTTTAATATATCATAACCAACCTTCGGATGTTTTTTTATAAAAGTAAACTCTATTTCGTTGAGCTTTCCAGGCTTACTGAGTATTTCAATAGGGATGGTAATTTTGCCGATATCATGCAGGAGGCATGCCGTACGGATTCCCTCAACCTGCTCCTCAGAAATCCCCATCTCTTCGGCAATAGCACAGGCAAGCTGTGCTACACGCCGCTGATGACCAGCTGTATAAGGATCACGAGCCTCAACAACTATTGCCATCGCATGAACGATTCCCTCCAGGGTTTTATGTAATGTATCAAAACTCTTCTTAAGATTCTCCTCTGCACGTTTTCGCTCGGTAATGTCTCTGTGGCTCGCCATGTGTGCAATAACATCCCCATTATCATCCACTGCTCTTGACGCGGAAATTGCCATTGGAAAGAGTTCACCATCTTTTCTCTTGCCAACCAACTCTCC
>JAGMEZ010000547.1 GCA_023127905.1 Caldifarciminota bacterium | reverse complement strand
TTCGATTTAATCCCATTTTAGTCTTATTTAAATCTATTGTAACTCTTCAATATTTTTTTTAGTTCAGATTCAAGGTCGGTTTCTTCACCCTCCTCAACACTTGCCATAAAAATTGGCTTTTTAAGAGAAGGTTTTTTTGTCTTTTTCATATAAAGAATACTCATCTTTGAGGGAACATTTGGAAAAATGCCACGCGGCAATGAGATTACTCCCTTTACCTGACAAGTATCAAAGATATATTTCTGGAGATATTGAAGTTGTTTATTTGCCAATATTCCATCTGGCACAATGAGACAGATTCTCCCACCATTTTTTGCTAATTGAATTGCTCTCTGAATAAAGAGAGGTGCATTTTGTATTTTTTTTCTTGACCTTTCTAATGGAAAAAGTTTTTTTAATTCATTCTCGTATCCAAAATTGTAGTTTGTGCCTCCTGGAGGATTGCTTATAATAAGGTCAAAACTTTGTTCAGGAATGATAGAACTCAAGTCATATTCCCAGGAATGGATCTTTTCTGAAAAAAGTCCATTATGATGAAAAATATTGAGTATGCCTTCCCTTTTGGTTTTACGAAATCCCAACCTTGGAGGACCTGTAATTCCGACTTCTGGATAGACATCATCAAGGCTTATCTGGGCGCCTTTTTTGAGAGATGTAACATAAAATGATTCATCAAATATTTGTGCTAATGTTTGTTTGCCTGGAAGGAGCAGCTCCATAAAAGTTTGGGCAGTAGAAACTGAAAATAAATCAACATCACAGGCGAAGAGTTTTTCTGGGAGATATTTAGCGATATCTACACGAGATATCATTCGACTGGCTATAGCTCCAAGAAACCCACCCGAACCACAGGCAAAATCAATAACTTTGTCCTTTGGTGCAGGATTGCATATCTCCACCATAAATTTTATCACTGGAGCTGGAGTTAAATATCTGCCAACTTCTTTTTCTTCTTTACCTGCCCACCATGGAGTAGTACCAGTAAAATTGCGGGTTACAAAATCTCTATAAGCATAGGCTAAATCTGGTCCTTCAATCTGACTTAAGTCGTAGCGATTTAGGACTATTTCAATCTGTTGTACCACCTTCTTGGTAAATTTATGTTTTTTATAAATTGGGTCTCTGTTTTGTTTCTGGAAACTGGCTAATAATATTTCGTTCAGAATAAGAACAACGGAATCTTTAATATTTGCTGAGCCAGCTTTAGTTTTAGATATTCTTTCTTCTATTACTTCACAAATTTCTTCGAAATTTATACGAAATTGACTTGTTGATAGAAGATTCCTTTCTAATGGTTTTGTCCCGGTGGGCTTAATAGATTTTTCAGCAATTTGTTTAAATTCAGCATAGGTTAGTAAACCTTCAAGAGGCTCTAAATCTGGTGTGATTCCATCTTCTAAAATAGTCAACTTAAACATTGTCAATCTGCTTCCACAAGGTGTAAAGATATATGGTATTGCTCGGATTTCGCCGATGGTTTCCCTATCTTCTATTTTCTTAGGATTAAAATTAACAGCAAAGATTTTAGCATCTGCCCTTGCTTTCTCAAAATCCTTTTCTGATTTTTTGGCTTCGATTACTAACATTGGACGGTTTTCTACAAATATTAACCAATCTGCATTTCTATCTCCCCAATGGGTAGTAATTGGAAATTCTCTTCTCCGAATATGTGGACCTTTTGGGACTCCAAGTCTGTTCAATACTGGAGTGACAACATTCTCCCAGTACTCAGTCTCGTTATGACATTTCATCTTTTTCAAATCTTGAAATTTTTTAGGAGAGATCATTTATAACTTTTTACGCTTACCTTCAATAATTTCTTCTGTCTTCTTGATTAAATCCTCAAGCATTGCTTCAGCCTTCTTGATATTTTTCTGATAATCGGCTTTCTTTTCAGCCTCTTTGTTTGACAACCCACCTTCAATCAATTTCTTCTTAACATCCATTGCTTTATTGTGCCATTTTGATATCTTCTTGTATTCTCTTTCAATGTTTTTTTGGATTATATCAGGAAGAATAGGAATTTGCATAGATTTAATTTCTTCAAAACTTATCTTAATTAGACCGGACACACCGTGTAATAATCTTTCTATTTGTTCTTGTCCAAATCTAGATTTTAGAAATATAGAAGTATAGAATGGAGATATCTTTTCGAATCTAATAATATCTACATCATCACTTACAGTATAAAACTTACTGTCATATATAAATATAATATTTCTTCCAAGTGTCCCTACACCACTTCTATTGAAAAGAATATCTCCATATAAGGGTTTCCTATTTTTAGCGTTCCTCTTATCTGTTGGCTTTACATAGAGAGGTAATTTATAAGTATCCAATCCCGTATCAGTTATTGTAGTCGGACTTGTATATTTAATACCACGCTTTGAAAATCTCCTTTCTTTTTTTACCAAAATAACACCGTATGTTATAAAAGATATAAAACCCTCAAATGATTTAACTTTGTGATTTTTCTTCATTACTCTAATCATTTTCTGATATTTCGGGTCCCAGTATTCTGGGTCGAGGCGGTGGACTTTTAACACATCTTCACCAGTTGCTCTTGTTACCATTGGTGAACTGTGTCCCTCCTTGATTCTTTTACCCTGACGGAATTTCTTAAACCCTCTCGATATTTCAGGTAAATCGTTTTTTTCTTCGTGATTTATTCCAACATAATCAGCAGATGCCATAAAAATTGGAAGATTTCTTACAGTCTCAAAGGTCTGTTCTTTAATAAACTTTTGCATAAAAATAATGCTGGTCTTGGCTGTTGTGCCAATGTATTTAAAAGTTTCTCTTGGCAAACTAACAATAGCAAAGACTCTTGCCTGGTTAAAAATCCACTCCCTTACATATTGAAGATTTATATTGGCTAACACCCCATCAGGAATTATAATGGCAACATAGCCGCCTGGTTTGGCAAGTTGTAAGAAGCGTTCAAGAAACAAAACCTCTATCGGATAGGAAATTAACTTCTTTAATTCTTTAGGAGAAAGATGTAATTGTTCTTTGCCCTTTCCAAGAAGTTTAGCCTTTTGAATTCTCTCCACAATTAAGTCTACCTTTTTTTTACCTGGCTTCATATTTCCAAGTCCTTCAAAAAGGTTAGGAGCTATAGTCTCTTGCTTTCCTGTACCGGTTATCTCAGTTATGTCTCCTTTTTTCCAAGTTTCGTAGAACTCCCCCAGGGTATTGGCTAACTGAATTAGTTCTCTTTTTCTTTCATTACTAATAGGTGCTGAATAAATTGACTCTTTTTCAGCCACCAGTTCTTGTTTCTTAATTTCTGACCCCTTTTTAAATAGATGTAGGGAAGAGACTTTTCTGGATTTAGTCTTATCTTCTTCAAGTAATTGGGCAAGCTCACCCAAGCCTGTCCCTCCATAAGGAGGATTACCTATCACTAAATCAAATTTGTCTCTTTTTATTCCCAATTCTTTACCATCTAAAAGTCCGTTGTGGATAAAAAGTTTCATCCTGTTCGAAAGCCCAAATGCATTCCATTTTTCTCGCACACCTGCATCTATGTCACATCCGTAGAGATTATCACCATAAGTAATCCCCTGTTCTAATGCATATTTTAAGAATATTCCTTCACCACAGGCAGGGTCAATAATTTTAGGTTTCTCTTCTTGCCAAAGAGTTTTAATCATATCATACATAAATTCTACAACGGTTTGAGGGGTGAAATACTGCCCCAAATCCTTTTTCTGCCCGGCTTTTCTTATTGTTTCTTCACCAACTACTGAGTTTATCACCTCCACAAGGTTTAGAGTGGAATCAATACTACTGATTGGCCTTGCTCCTTTTTCTATTAAAAATTTATTTGCAGAGGCATTTGGGGGATAT
>JAGMEZ010000546.1 GCA_023127905.1 Caldifarciminota bacterium | reverse complement strand
CAGCAGAAGTGGTGCTTCTGCCCTTGTTCTATTTAACCGTTTTTATCAACTAAACATTGACATTGAAAAACTTGAACTTTCACCCGGTTATAACTTCAGTTCCCCTGAGGATATGGGTCTCTCATTACGCTGGATCGCCTTACTTGCCGGTCGAGTAAGTTGCGACCTGGCAGCTTCAACAGGAATCCACGATAGTAATGGGGTTATCAAACAATTACTCGCAGGTGCCACAGTAGTTCAGCTGTGTTCTACATTGTACTTGAATGGAATAAAACATATTGATACTATACTAAAAGAGACGGAAGCCTGGATGAAAAATAAAGGTTTTGAATCTATCGATGAATTCCGCGGAAAGATGAGCCAAATGCAGAGTGAATACCCTGAATCATACGAAAGAATTCAATACATCAAAGCACTTGTCGGTATTGAGTAATAAAATAGAAAAAATAGATTAGGTCACTATTCCAAGGTTTTATTGATGACTATTTAGATAAGTAAGTCACAAAGTAAAATATTTCTCGAAAATTCTTGACTTCTGCGTTTCTATATTATAATATCAATTTGAAAAATCATTAAATAGTCATCTTTGGTTTTAAATATATTGTTCTTTAACAATTATCGGGGGTATTAAAATGAAAAATATTCATAGTGTCTCTTTATTAACAAAACCAAATACTCCAAAGACAAAAGTAGTCAAAAGTATTTATTACATTCTTTTCACCTTATCTCTTCTCATTAGTTTGCAGTGTTCTCCTACTAAAACCATTCATTTCAAAGAGATTGTGTGGGAACCAATCGATACTGAAAATTTACCTGCTCGACAAGATTATCCAAAAGCAAATGCTATCTACCTTCTCGATGAAGGTGAATTCACTGTTGACGAACATTTCATCTTTACCCGTCATTCGATTGTAAAAATTTTAAACGAGGCAGGTTTAAGGTACGCAAATGTAGAAATCCGTTTTGATGAAGAAAACGAAATTCACAATATTAAAGGACGTACTATTCGGAAGGATGGAACAATTGTCGAATTAAATCCTGAAAATATACATGAAAAATCCCTCTTTCCTGAATTTATACTCTACGCTGATTCTAAAGCAAAGGTATTTACAATGCCTGGGGCAGAAGTTGGATCTATAATCGAATACTCTTACTCTATTCTCTACAAAGCTCCCTTTGCACCTTCATGGCAATTTCAAAGAAATGAGCCTATCCTCCTTTCCATAATAACCCTCAATGTTCCCAATTACCTCAAGTATAATTATATGGTCGCATCACGGAAAGAAATTGAGGTAGACAAAACTATTTCTCATCCTGGAAGCAGTACAAAAGCCATATTTAAGGTCAAGAACGCACCAGCAATAACTCGTGAACCTTTTATGCTCCCACCTTCAGAAGTAACCAGCAGAATATACTTTTCTCTTGCTCAGTTTCGATCGATTTTCGGCTTTGTAGCACCAATTGAAGGTGAATCCTGGGATATATTAGGCGATGGTTACTGGCGTGCAACGAAAGATAAAATTTCTGCAAACAAAACAATCAAATCAAAAACTCAAGAACTAATTAGTGGTTTAACTACTGACAAAGAAAAAATTGAAGCATTATACAATTTTATACAAACAAAAATTCGTTATGTCGCAATTGAGATAGAAAGAGGAAGAGCAATACCTCATAATCCTTCAGAAGTTTTTAATAATAAATATGGTGATTGTAAAGATAAAGCTTTCCTTCTCATAACCATGCTAAAAGAAATAGGCATCGATGCAGTTCCTGTACTTACACGCACAGCTAACTCTGGTAAAGTAATTAAACAATTTGTTACTGCTCAACAATTCAATCATGTAATTGTTGCAGTCCCAGCAGAATATTTTATCGATATGAAAGAATACGATGAAGTTGTAATAAAAGGTGACAAAGATTACACAACAAGTGATGATTATATTTTATTGGAGCCTACTTCGCGCTCCACAGCCTGTAGTCAAATCCCCTGGTATTTAGAAAATACAAATGCACTCTTTGTAAAAGAAAGCGAGAGCAAACTTATTTCAATCCCTTCATCAAAATCGAATCAAAATCGAACAATTCATGAATGTAATGCTGATATTGAAAAGGATGGAACCCTTATCTGCTCGGTAACATGCACAAAGACCGGACAAGAAGCAAATAGAGCAAGAACACTACTACAGCCACTCAGTGAAGCTGAAAAAAGAGAATGGTTTGAGCAAGAACTGTCTGATAAATGTCACGGATCAATACTTAAAGAGTATTCAATTTCAGAACTATTCAGCCTTTGCGAACCGTTGATATTAAATTATTCATTCTATATTCCTCAGTATGCTCAGACCATTAATGGTTCTCTTTCTTTTAGTCCAAACATTTTCCACAACAGAATGGTTGATATATTCACAAGGGAAACAAGAGAGCATACAATATCTTTTGAGTACTGTAGAACCAACATTGAGATAATTAAAATCAAATTACGTGATGATTCAAGAATAAAAACATTTTTGGAACCTTTCTCCAAATCAAGTAGCTTTGGCAACTATTCATTCACCTGTCACACAGATGGAGAAAACCTCATTTTAAATAAACAATTGTCAATTAATAAAACAAGAATTCCTGTTGATGATTACGATGAGGTCAAGGCTTTTTTTGAAGACATTTTGGTTTCTGAGAAAAAAACTGTAACAGTATCTATTAAACAATAAATAGTAATTTTGATAATACACATTGGCTTTTTTATTGTCTATTCTTTTTATATCCTAAATTAATATTATTACTTATTTACTTAACTCCTGGAGTTTAAGAAATGTTACAAGATATATTGAAATAAGTACACACTATGAAACAGTTAGATATACGGAAAGAAATGAAGCACAAACAGCACTGGCTTTCATTTGTTGATGAGAAAAGAAAACAGAATCTTCTTTTAATCCTTGAAGAACTTTCTTCATTAGTTGATAAAGAAATCCCTGATTTTGTAATTATAGGTGCTATGTCTCTCCTTATCCAGGGCTACATTGGTGGATACAAAGTTCTCTGGGATGTTGATCTCCTCTTCAAAAATATCGACGCGATTATGAATTTTAGAAAAAGGGAGAAATCAAAGAACCTTAGAGTTGTTGAATTAGATGATGGGATTATCCAGAATAAAAATATTGGGAGTCTTCATTCTGTATGGTCATTTAATACTACATGGTTCAACGTTGATTATATTATTAAGGGGAATCTTTTCAAATTCTATAATCCAATGAAAAGAAAAAAAGAACCATATTGCGAAACAGTAAGATTTAACAAGAGAAATCATTATATCAATCTTTTTCTTGCTAACCCTATAGATATATTTGTAGAAAAGATTGTTACCCCAAGAATGGAAAAAGAACTAAATCTCAGAGATGATTTCGGTGTTGACATTAAACACTGCCTTTATATTCTTGAGAGTTACAGTGAAGAAGATTGGTTCTGGAGAGAAGTAAAGATGGCTGCAATTGAACTAAAAGGAAAAGAGCTACTAAAAGATCGCCTTATCCAACTATTAGAAATTAAAGATGAGCTCGGTTACGATTATATAAAACTCCCTTCAAAAACACATGATATAATTAATCACCTTTAACGTTTATTATTTAACATAAAATCATTCGCTCTAAGCGAATAAAACATTCAAAACGAACATATCTATTTACAAAGGAAAATGAGAAAACCTCTTGATATATTAAAAGAAGAATCTTCTGTACTCGGAAACCACAATAGGAAGTATTTATTTATACTTGATTCATTCTACGATACCCTGAAAACCCGCCTTGAAGAACATGGTAAAGCTGATCAGGTTCACCTCTGGCACTATGCAGCAGATATCAAGAGAGAGATGTCAATAGTCTCTGATGTTGGAAAAACTGAAGAGGAAAAACTCAATCTACTTGGTTGTTACTACGCATTTCAATACCTCCATATGAACCTATCTTTTATTAATGTCCTTAAACTCATCTCATCTCCCAGTAAATTAAAAATCTATAAAGATTTTATGAAAAATATTGGGAATAACTTCAGGTCCCTGACTGCAGCTTACATGGATAACCTCCTTATGCTTTTCCTTCCGGAAAACAAGAAATTTGAGTTTTTTATTGCAAGTGTAGGCACTAGGGCTGACCAGGATGATATAGACATTGGCATCGTAGATGATGGTTTATCAAACAGAAAATATCTAAACTATGCAATAAGTAGACTGGGAAAAGAGATGATGAGGTTTGCTTGTTCAATCCACTTCCATCTCTCAGAACATATAAGTGAAAACAGTTATTCAGCTTCCATACAGGAATACAGAAACGTTCTTGATAAAGAAATTAGGGATTTTATAATAATTTCTGAAATACTTGGCGCAAAAAAGATTATCGGTTCCTCTGAATTATTCGAAAATTTCTATAAAAACATCTCTCAAAGATACTTCTTTAGAAAAGATGAAGACAATAAATTTAACGAAGGTTTCATTAGGGGAATAACAGGCGAGGTAAAATCATTAATTATCTCTCCTCTTAGCAAGAGATTGATTCATCCAAAAAACGATGCTTTGCGAATCATTAAGGGAATCCTTTCTGCAAAAAAAACTCTCTTCGATATTCATGAAACAAACAATTGGAACATACTTGATGAATTAAAAGAAAAAGATACATTGAGAAGCGACCATTACTGGGAACTTGAAAGGGCGCTCTCCTTCTTTGAAATATTCCGTTACCTCTTTCAGCTTCTCGTTGTTCAGGAAGAGGAAATCAGAATAAAAGAACAAGGGATGGCAGAGAATCTTACAAATTTAGCACAGTTTCTCGGATATGATGATATTGGTATGCTGAAGGCGCAAGAACATCTTCTTGTACATTACTATGAATACGTAACAACCGTGCGGAAAGTCGTTCCTTCATTAATAGATGATATTGAGAATCATCTCAGGAAAAACAGTATTTTTGTTGAAATCTTCTCAAAAGAGAAAGAAGGTTTTGAAACAGAACGAGTTAAGAAGAACATTGCTTCAAAATTTGTTAAAAAAATGAAATTTTTCAGAGGAACAACCTATTGGGAAGATATACTCGATACTCTCGGTTCGGACAAAGCACTCCTTCAAAATTTTACCTCAGATTTGAATGCATTAACTGACCAACAAAAACATTCTGTAATCAAAAGGTATATTGATTGGGTAAACTATGATCTCTATTCTCTAATAAAACTTCTTTCAATAATAGCAAATTCAGGAAGTGAAAATATACCTTTATTCGAGCTTTTTAATGAAAAGTTTCTTGAATCCATGAAGAATGCATCAGAAGTTACGAAAAGACTCTCAAATATATTTATGCGATATGGTAAGTTAGTATACAATTATCTTTCACTTTTAGATAATGATGATCTCAAAAATTTCCTATTTTTCTTGAGCGATAAATATCTTGATAAAGAACTCATAAAGGCAAGACATACGCTTTGTTATCTGACAGAACTCCTCCAAAAAACAAGTGTTTATTTTAAGCGATTCATGGACAGGGCTGTCTATATATATCCTGAAAGTATCCACCACTTAAACGAACCACATAAATTAGGAGAAATTGCCAGAGGGGTTCTTGGAGAGATAAAGAGCTTTGAAGGGTTTAAGGCAAAGAAAAGGGCGCTTGGTGATTACTATGATATCGAGTTTTTAAGGGTAGGTCTCGAAACAATCGAGGGGGTGAGCATAGAAGTAACAAATGCATCTTTCAGTGAATTTTGCGATAACTATATTAATTTTATTTTTGACATCTGTAAAGATGAAATTGAGAAGGAGCACGGGAAAAAGGTCTTTACAGGTGATCTTCTTGCTATTTTTGCTGCGGGTGGACATGCACGTGAACAGGCATTTAATGACGATTACGATCTCATTGTTGTTCTTGATTCAAAGGATGAGAAAATTAGAGAACTTTCAATGAGAGTAATTGCTTTACTGAATACAGAGATTACAAAAAGGGGAACTTTTCCGCATTACAGATTTGCAGACCACTTCGGTAATTATGTTGTTCTTATGAGCGAGATTTGTTCCCTTTTCAAAAGGGATGACGAGTATAGCTTCGTAGATAAATCCCAGGTCCTTGGCTCAAGAATGGTAGTAGGAAGCGAAAAATTCAGAATAAATTTTGAAAAAAAGGTCATTTATCCCCATATTTTTTGTAAAAAGGAGAAGTATATAAATGATATGATAAAAGAGATCTATGCAAGGCAGGAGATGGCATTAAAAGATGGTAATCTTTCCAATAATATTAAAGAAGGAATCGGAGGTTTAAGGGATATAGAGATGCTTATTCTCATTTACAAAGCAAAATATGAAATAAGGGAACCCATAAATTCACAGATTTTCGATACATTAATAAATTTTAAACCAGATAGTAAGAAAGAGATAATCTCTCTTAGAAATAGCTTCAACTACTTAAAGAAACTCAGAAATACTTACAGATTGACAGTTGCAGCCAATGATAACATTGATTTTGATAATTTAGATACAAAAGGAAAAAACCTTTTCAAAGATTTTAAAAAGACAAGAAATTCGGTTTATAAGACAATTAAAAAACTAATAAAGGAATTATCTTAGCAGTACTATCTTTTTTCTATTCCCAACATATTTGCTTTTTTTCTTGACAATAAGGCTAATTTTTGTTAATAATTATTATTGACGGAAATATTCAGCGGACTTCGTCATTGCGATCCCTGAAGTTAATCCTGTCCTGAGCCCTTCGACAGACTCAGGGTAAATTCCAGCGAAGGATGGCAATTTCATAGTGTGAAAAACCTATATTGCTTCAGAAGTGAATATGAAAAGATACTCGCAATGACAGTCTTCTTTGAAATGTAACACAGTTTACTGAATATTTACCCTATGATATGTCAATAATAAAATCAAAAGGGAATGAGAAATTGAAAAGCAAATATTTCTATTTTTTTATTCCAGTTCTTTTATTATTTCTTAATTCCTGCTGTACATACAGCTTTTCTGGTATTTCAACCGGGATCAAGAGCATTTCAATTCCCATATTTGATAATGAATCATTAAAATATGGTCTTGAGGATACTTTTACAAAAGCAGTTACCGATGCTTTCATTGAGGACAACAGGTTGAAAATTGTAGACGAAAAAACTGCCGATGCCATTCTTTTTGTTACAATTAACACATTTGAGCGAACCCCTTACTCTTACGATGAATCAGAAAATGTGAAAGAATATAAGATAAAAATAACAGCAAAAATAAATTTACAAGAAAGTGGAACTGAAGAAGAGGTTTTTAAGGCAAATAATTTCAGTGAATGGGCTACATACTACCCGTTAACAGAAGTAGAAGAGGATGGGATTGATAAGGTTGCAAAAAAGTTTTCTGAAAAGATTCTCAGAAGTATCTTAGAATCATGGTAAATTAAAGTATGATTCAGCTTCTTTCTGAAGAATTTAAAAAGGAGGAAACATGGGCGAAGAGGAACAAAGTGGATTCGAGAAACAACTAAATACAGGTGAAGTTATTTTCAAAGATGGAGATCCAGGAGATGAGATGTACCTCATCAAATCCGGAAAGATAAGGATTTCTAAACCTGCAGGTGACGTTGAAAAAACCCTTGCTGTTTTAAAAGAGGGTGACTTTTTTGGAGAAATGTCTGTGATCGATGGGAGCCCAAGATCTGCAACAGCAACCGCTATTGAGCCTGCTGAACTTGTAATCTTTGACAGAGAAGTCTTTATGAATCAGGTCAGGGAGAATCCTCTGATCGAATATGTTCTTCATACTCTCATAAAGAGATTGCGCGCTACAGATGAGCAGATAAAATATCTACTCATTAAGAATGAAGAAAAGAGGCTTATTGCAATGCTCCTGACAAAAGCACGTGAAGGAACGCAGACGGATAAAGGAACCCTTATTAATTTCTTATTCTCCTTTGAAAGCTTGGCAGACCTTGTTGGAACAACAGAAGAAAAGATAAAATCAATTATAGATAACTTATTAAAAGCAAATCTCATAATTGTAGAGAGTGATAAACTTTATGTCCAAAACCAGAGAAACCTTGAGGAATATCTGAGTTATATTACACTTAAGGAAAAATTCGGTGGAGGTGGTTAAGAAGAGTACACACATCTACCTCTATAAAAAGTCAGATATATTTTCTTCCTTTCACTATCAAGAACAACAAGATTTGCTTCTTTTCCAATTGTAATCTCACCTTCACTTTTTTGAGAGAAACCTGCAAATGCACTGTTTTTAGTATAACATTTAATTGCTTCTTCTCTTCCCATCCTCTGACATACAAAAGGGGCAGTAACTGTTCCCTCTATCCCCAAAAGTGGTGAAAGCGGCATAGAGTCCGACCCAAATGCCACGGTAATACCATTCTTTTTTAAAAGAGCAATAGGATTATTTGTTTTGAATCTTTTTCCAAAAGCTTGTTCATACATACCACCTGGTTGCGACCATAAATATATAAAGTTTGGCTGCATTGAAGCAATTATCCCAAGTTTTCTCATTCGCTCAATATCATTGAAATCAATTAGTTCGCAGTGCTCCATTCTGTGCCTTAAAGGATTTTTTCCTTTTAAATAATTTTCATAAGCATTAAGTACAATTTTAATTGTCTTGTTTCCTATCGCATGGATCATAAGTTGAATACCTGCTTTCTCAGCATCCTGAATAAATTTTTCAAACTCACTCTGTTTGTATATAAGAAGCCCTTTATTCCCAGGACTATCCTTGTATGAAAATGTATTTGCCGCTGTTCGTGCACCTATTGACCCATCTCCAAATATCTTTACACCACCAAAAACAGTCTTCCTGAAATCAAAATTTGGCTTTCTTACCCCATCAAGGTCATCGATAGGGATGTATACTCTTACATTCAGAGTAAGTCCCCCCTCCTCCCCAAGTTCTTCATAAAACCGAACATTACTTAATTTCACAATCTCATGAATGGATGTAATTCCAAGGTTGTTCGCCTTCTTTACAGCTTTCCTTAAACCCTTCCTCACTTCATCTTCATCCGGGGGAAAAATCCTTGAGATATTCAAAGGAACATCCTCTTTCATAATCCCTGTCTTCCTATCAACACCCCTCCAAACATCAGGAATTTTCTCAAGTGCAAGACTGTTCGCAACAGCAATATGTCCACACACCCTCCTAATCACAAGAGGGTTATCAGGCACAGCTCTGTCCAACTCCTCTCTACTGGGTACCTTTTTATTCTCCCATTTGCTTTCGTCAAAATTACTCGCAATAATAAAATCATTTTTTTTATACTTCTTCAATGCATCTCGGACAATTTCCAGCACATCATCAGGACTTTCTGCACACGAAAGGTCGGGTCTCATCATCTCGATACCTTCCTGGAGAAGATGAGTGTGCGCATCAATAAAACCGGGAATAACCATTCTCCCTTCAAGGTCTATGCTTTCTGCTTTGATATTAGCCTTTTTCCCCGAATATATTTCCTTTATCTTTTCTCCCTCAATAAGAATATTACCCATTTCAATATTAACATCAGAGAGAAAAATTCTTCCATTTACAAGTAAAATTTTATTCCTCTTTTCCATTTCACTTACAACTTAATATTTTTTAGCAAAATGACACTGACGGACATAAAAAACAACAGCAACCTTTTTCTACTCCATTTAGAAACCCATAATATACCAATAAGATAATGGGGTTACTCAAGTACAAAAATTTTCTTCTTCGCACACATATCTTTAAGAATCTTAGGCCATACTGTGACACTGACTTCTCCAAGGTGTGCCTTCTTAAGCA
>JAGMEZ010000545.1 GCA_023127905.1 Caldifarciminota bacterium | reverse complement strand
GGCGTTCAATTGAACGCCCCTACACGCTTTTATATGAAGTACTTCTTAATTATTGTTCTTTTTCTATCCCTATCTTGTGAAAAAAATGATAGTGATTTTAAAAATCCTTTGAAATTTCTTGAGGTAGAAGAATTTCCTCTCTATTTTAAAAAACTTCCATACCATGGAGTGAACGGAAGGAATGGATTAATTACATTTGAAGAAGGTGCGGAGGTTGGAATAACGGGAATTTACGTTGAGGGAAAATCCATCTCATTCTTAAGGACATTTAACGATACAGGGTTATTTTATATCCCCCTTGAGAAGATTCTCCACCATGAGTCTGAAACATCTATAATTGAGATAAAAGGAAGAGTTACATCAAATAATGAATTATACCTTTCGGAGGTTGATGTTAAATCATTTGAAGATATTGGAAAAATAAAAGAAACTGTTGAACATAACTATCCTCTTCTTGTGAAAAAAATTAAGGATAAGATTCACAATCCAAAATCAAAACTTGACCTAAACACCATAAAAACCTGGCACTGTGCTTACTCTGATAATGTACTTTTTATTTATGGTAGAACATATGATTTAATGTATGAATTTGATATTGGTATTGTAGTAAAAATGGAGGGTGATTTTTACAGGCTCAAAAAAATCTATGCACGAGAATTTTTTAAAGGAGAATGATTAAAGGATAATGGGAGAAAAGTCGAATTGGTTGAGGTAACAGAAGATGGTGTAGTAAAGGAATTTCTGAATTATCCTGTGTTTTTTTTGAAAATTTCTCTTGACAAACAGGAGTTTATTCATTAAATTATTTATAATGGCTTTGAAAAAGGCAAAACCTGAGTAATCAGGCGACGCAAAGTCGCGGGTCTAAAGATATAGACTGCCGGACTACCAAAGTTATGTTTCTATTTTATATGTCCGGGCGACCTTTTCATTTTTTTCTTGACATTCATGAATAGAATGATAAGATATTCTTTCATATGAAAGGAGGAATTTTATGAAAAAGCTATTCCCACTCATAATTCCATTTCTTTTTCTTTTCACATTTTTACTAAGCGCTCAGGAGGTATTTGTTTTTGACTCTATTCCATCAAACGTTACTGCCGGAGATAGCTTTTATATCCACATTATCTGTACCAGTACTCCAGGTTTTAATGGTGCAGGACAGTTAAGTATAAGGCCGGACCCAGGATATAATCCTATGCAACCAACAGGAATGATTCTTTTTAATAGTGGTGAATGGGGAGGATATGTTACAGTTTTTATGGCTTCTGATAGTCTTCACATTAACTGTACTGAATATGGTCATAATGATACTAACCTGAGTCCCCGACTTATCGTGAGTGCAAATGTTCCACAGCGGTTACGTTTACTTCTTCCAGGTCAGGGAACAAGACCAGGGGATCTTTCTTCAAGGGGTCGAGAGTATATTTTTTATGTCCAGACAGCAGATGTTTCATTTAATGTTAATATTGCAGTTACTGATTACTGGTGGAATCCTGTAGGAATTGGACAGGATACAGTACGTTTAACTTCAAATAATCCGTTTCCAATCTTTCCTCCTGATACAGCGCTCATTGCAGGCAATCTTGATCTTTCGGTGAAATTACGAACAGCCATGGATGCATGTACGATTTTTGTTGAGGAGATTACCACGAATGACACTATTCTTGTACCTGATACGAGTTCAACAATCAGAATAGTTCCTGATCTGTTTTCGAAACTGTTACTTATTGCTCCCAGTCAGACGGTACTTGCGGGTGATACAGCTACCAATACGTCTCTCTTGCCGGGAGCTACTCCCGATACAACAGATTGGCAGGTCGCAGGTTCACCATTTGACATTACTGTCTATGCCGTTGATGACTGCTGGAATCCTGTTGGTAGTAGTGCACCGATGGATAGTATCAGAATATACGGACAAATTGGACCAAATACGTTAGCCGATACAAATGTTTTATCTGGCGGTAATACAACTGTTACATTTATAAGTGATATAAATGGATTCTTTCGCCTTCAGGCGGAGGACTTAGACAATTCTTCTATTACAACAAAGTATCAGACGCCTATTAAAATTGCAGGTGCCCATTATCGTCTCGTGGCTGATGAGGAACTCGATACGATCATTTCAGGTTCTCCTATCCATCTTCACATATACTATGAAGATGAGAAGGATAATGTAATTACTAATGATGATCATCCTATTATTATTTATGTATATAGGGGATCAGGTTCTCTTACACCAACGGATACCATTGTAAGAACACTGACAACCGGTACTGTTGAGCCAGTTGTTTACTATACTACAATGCAGGTAGAAGAACTTTATCTCAGGGTTTCTGCTCAGGAAACTTCAAGATTGAGTACCCCCGGAGAAAATGAGAATCCAATATACCTAAGACCAAATGTAACACCAGATGAACCGATCGTAAACTACCCTAATCCATTTGGCAGTGAGCAAAAATCAACAACGATTGTTTATTACCTTTCACAGGACTGCGATGTTTATATTGCAATCTACGATAGATTTGGAAATCTTGTAAAGAAATGGAACAGAAACGGTGTAACGGGGTATAATTATCTATCATGGAGTGGAACAAATAATCGAGGAACGAGGGTTGCGAATGGAGCTTATCTTTTGACAGTGAGAGCAACCGACAGAACTGCAATCGTGGTAGAATACAGAAGGTGGATTGCGGTAGTAAAATAGAGAAAAGGAGAGAAGGATGAAAATATTAAGATATTCTGTCTTTTTCATAATTCTTTTTTCAATTGCCTGCTATGCAGTAGAGTGGGATGATGGGGGATTACCCGGTGCTTT
>JAGMEZ010000544.1 GCA_023127905.1 Caldifarciminota bacterium | reverse complement strand
GCCTGGAACAAAGGCAACCTTGACGTATTGGATGATTTTTACGCCACTGACTTTGTTTACCACATACCTCCCTATCCGGATATAAAAGGTCTTGAGGGCTATAAAAAGTACATTTCAAGCATACGCAACAGCTACCCCGACGTTCAAATCACAATTGACGAGATAATTGTCGAGGGCGATATATGTGCTTTTCGGTGGACCTATCGGGGTACACAGACAGGGGAATCGCCAACCTTAGGCATTCCGCCTACCGGCAAGCAGGTAACATTCACGGGATGCGCAGTGTTTCGATCTGTTGACGGCAAAACTGTCGAAACGTGGAACTATGCTGATTATGTAGGTCTTATGAAGCAGCTCGGCTTTAAATCTGTACCTCCATCTGAGTAGGACAGGAGGTAATGTCTGTAGCCCACCTTCCCGTTGATGTAGTAAGTGATGCATCAAAGCTGGTTACCACCACATCACCTAACAGCGAGTACCTATTGAAAAATTGAAAAAACTTTACACGTGGGATTGGTATAATTTACTTCAAAGAACTTTAGGCGTGTTAATAAGCAAACCATAATGATTGTTAAATGTTTAAAACCAGGTGATGAAATAATAGCTAAAAATGCAATAATTTCCCTAAAAAGTTATTTATACAGTGATGCTAAAAATAAATTAACAACAGATTATCTGAAAATATTTTTACAAGAGTCAAGAAACTATTTTATAGTAGCGTTAATAGAAAATGAACCTGTTGGATTTATTTTAGCATATAGACTTATGAGAATAGATCGTGAACAGGATATGATGTTTTTTTATGAGATTGAGGTAAATGTAAATCACAGAAGAAAAGGAATCGGAAGAGAATTAATAAAATATTTAAAAAATATTTGTAAAAATGAAAATATTATGAAAATGTGGGTAGAAACAAATAAATCAAATATTGCAGCGATGAATCTTTATAAATCTACAGGTGGTATACCTAACAAAGAAGAAGATGAAATATCCTTTGAATATAAGCCAAATTCCTTTTGAAAATATTTACTCAAAGGTGACAATAAAGCATAGAAGGGAAATAGACATAAATTACCTGAAGTTCGGATATAAACAAATCACTTTCAATGCTAAAGGGAACTAAGAAAGGATATGACTGAATTTAAATCCCCCTAAATCCCCCTTTAGAAAAGAGGGACTTGTTGAAGGAGGAGAATATGAAAAAGAAAAATTATCTGTTTTGGATCTTTGGAATACTTCAAAGCATTACATTAGCCTTAATAATTTTTTTCGTTTTTAAGTCACTTAATAATATTACCGAACTTAGAGTTATTGGTTTAGATACGCAAATTCTTCTGAGCATTCAATTTCCACTGTTCTTGCTAATCGTTGAATATTTAATATATTCAAAGGAGTGAAAAAGAAAGGAAAGTGAATGTGAACTATGATCAGTAAGATTAATTTGAAAAAGTTAAACATAACAGAGATTTCAGTTAATTAATCCTTAGTGCTTTTGAGGAAATGAAGAACAACAATGGATTAAATCTTTAGATCGAAAAAGCACAGAAGAAAGAGTTATTTTATGAGTAAAAAATATATTAATTACAAAAGGAGAGGTAAATGAAAAGTAAAAATATGTATTCGACGTGCTTTTTAATTTCAACTATAGTACTGTCATGTATTATAGCACCATTATACGGACAGTGGACAAAACATTATATAGATCAAGACCTGGCCTGGGCCCATAGTGTATATGTTGCTGATATGGATGATGATGATACTCTTGATGTGGTTGCCACAGGATTCCTTACAGACGACGTTGTTTGGTATGAGGCACCCTACTGGACCAAACATACAATAGACAATAACCTGGATGGTGCCCATGGTGTATATGTTGCTGATATGGATGATGATAATGACCTCGATGTGGTTGCCACAGGACTGGAAGCAGATGATGTTGTCTGGTATGAAGCACCCTCTTGGA
>JAGMEZ010000543.1 GCA_023127905.1 Caldifarciminota bacterium | reverse complement strand
GTAATATCATAACCCACCATTATTCTTATCGCTTCAAATAAAAATGACTTCAAGAACCACGTCACTGTTAGTGCTCTCAAACCATCATAAGTATATATCATTTCTTTAAGGACATCTAACTCAGACCTCGTATGAAGTAATATATCAATAAAATTTACAACGATAACAGCAAAAGGAATCTTATACCAATTTTTAACTATTGAAGGGAGCTTTCTTGATTCCTCAGAATTAAATATCTTTAAGAATTGAGGGGGGCGCCCAAGCCTGATCCCCTCCCTTTTAAGAAGCTCAATTAAATATTCTTTTTCAAATCGATTTTGGCTGCCTTCGCTCCATTTCTTCCAGTATTCCGGGTAAAACCGTAACATATCAGAAGGGAATAACCCACTGAAAATGGCGTTCCTTGAATATGGTGTAGCAGTGGGCAATATTGAGTAATAGTTATGATTCTCAATCCTGTAATAACTCTGGATAATCTTCTCAAGGGCATACCATTGGTCAAGTCTCATACAATCAAGCAAGATAAACACAACATTCTTTCCTTTTTTAAGAAGTGGAAATACAAATTTCTTCATTACATCAACAGAAAGAACAGGACCATCATCCCCATCTGATACCCATTTTGCATAGTTATTCTCCATAAATTTACAAAACTGGACATTAAAAGACTTTCTTGAGTCGACGTGAGTCTTTTTAATATTCTTATCTGTCAAATCCTGAAAGGTATTGTCCCATTTACTTAATTTCTTATGAATCTCTATCCAATCATTTGAGTCAATTCCAACTAATTTATCCTTACTTAATTCTTGCATTTCCTTTGTATATTCTTCTGCAAGTTTGACAGAAATAATATTCTGCCTGTCAATTACTCTTTTCACAGTTGCAAGAAGTTGCTTGGGGTTTATTGGCTTTATAAGAAAATCATCCATTCGATATCCGAACGCTTCATCCACAAGTGTAATATCCTCGCTCTTTGTTACCATTACAACAGGAAGATGGGGAGAATGGATTCTTATTCTCCTGAATGTTTCCATACCATCAATGCCTGGCATCTGCTCATCCAATAGAACAAGATCAAAATTTTCTCGTTTAACCATCGCAAGGGCATCATGGCCACTCGTTACCTCCTTTACAGTGTATCCGTAGTTTTCGAGAATTGTTACTTGTGAAAGAAGGCTCGCAATTTCGTCATCTACCCACAGAATTTTTTTCTTCATTTTCTCTCTTCAGTTTATTACTTATTATTAATCCTTTTCATCCTTTTTACCTATAGCAGAAAGATAAATAAGAAATGTAGAACCCTTTCCAATTTGAGTGTTTTCAAGAAGAATCCTCCCATTATGATAGTCATCTACAATTCTTTTCGTAATAGCCAAACCCAACCCCCAACCATACCGTTTAGAAGTATATCCTGCCTCAAATATTCTTTTTGCTTCACTCTTTGGTATCCCTCTCCCATTATCTTGTATTCTTATTTCTACATATTTAGCATTGGAAGAATCCCTTGTATTTACCACAATTAATCCCTTCTTCTTATCCATCGCATCGATTGCATTTTTTACAAGGTTTTCAATCACCCAGGAAAGCAAATCAAAGTCAAACTTAACTTTTTCTCTTGCACAGTAGTTCTCTTTTATTTCAATTTTGTTATCTAATGTGGGTAATTTTCGTTTCAGATAGTCAACAGAATCTTTAACCACACTGTTTACATCACCTTCTTTTAATTTAGGGAGCTGACCAATACTGCTGAATCTGTTTGTTACTTTCTGAAGTCGTGCAACATCTTTTTCCAGACCATCTATTATCTCCTTTGGATTCTTTTCTCGTAATATTTCAGTCCATCCCATAAGAGAACTGAGTGGTGTTCCAAGTTGATGGGCAGTTTCCTTTGCAAGACCAACCCAAATGTGTTCTTCATCACTCCTTCTTGCAATGCTAAATCCAAGAAAACCAACAATAAGAAATACTATGATAACGCCAGAAATAATGACAGGAAACCATTTCAACTGTTTAACAAGCGATGCCTCCCCATAATGAACCGTTCCAAGAGATATATTTCCTCCATAGAGCATAGGAATAGGCTCATTCTCTTTATCAAGTCTCTTTGTTATTTCAATCAATTTCTTTACAGGACCTTCTGGAGGATTCATAGGGTCAACATTTTCGAGTACATCATTTGGTATAGATGAAGGGTCAATCTTAATATTTCTCCAGACCCTCGGAACACCCTTCTCATCCGTAATAATCACAGGAAAATCTATATTTTTAATAACTTCCTTAAATATTATTTCCATCTCCGGATTTGGCGTTGGGTAAATGCCATATGCGGTCGTTTCAGTTTTTAGAAATTCTGCAAAAATCTTTGAAGTAATCTTTGTTGAATCCCGTACTTCTCTAACAAGGGTCTGAAAATAAAGGAATAGACCGAGGATTATAGCAATGAACCCCAGAAAGAGATAACCTGCTAATGTTCCTGGTAAATGTAAGCTTTTTCTCCATATATTATGCACTTATTCTCTCACTCCCTTTGTTTTTTCCCTGTACAGTGGAACTTAGTTTCATGTCAGACTTTAACACTCTCTGCTTCTTTCAATATATGCTTGTACAATTTTCTGTATATCCCTTCCTTTTGAAGAAGCTCGTTGTGTTTTCCATAATCCACTATGGTTCCATTGTCGACAATATATATAATGTCTGCATCCTTTATTGTAGATAACCTGTGTGCAATTACAATTGTCGTTCTTCCCATCATCAATTTATGTATCGCTTCCTGAACTTGTGATTGCGATTCAGCATCAAGAGCTGATGTCGCCTCATCAAGAACTAAAATGGGGGGATCCTTCAATAACGCCCGTGCAATTGCAATACGCTGTTTCTCTCCTCCAGAAAGGGACGATCCCCGTTCTCCAATTATTGTATCATAACCTTTTGGTAATTTTTCAATAAAAAAGTGTGCATTTGCTGCTTTTGATACCTTTA
>JAGMEZ010000542.1 GCA_023127905.1 Caldifarciminota bacterium | reverse complement strand
AAGGAACTATTCTTTACCGATTCGCTAACTTCCCTCTATTCCAAAGTTCCTACTATCTTTCTTGTCTTCTTCTCCATTCTTCTCGCATCTGCAATTTTTCCATTTGATATGAGGTTCTCGATAAAGGACTTTATCTCTTTTTCAAATAAGAAGAGGATTTCAAGTCTCATATCATCTGACCAGTTATCATACATCTTCTTAAATGGTTCCCCACGGAAGAGTGCAAATGATCTTTGAAATTCCTTTCTTGCAAAATCCCATTCCTCAGCTCTCTGGAGTGCCTTTGCTTGAGCTAATCCCTCTTTGAATTCTCCATAGTCAGTGGTGAAATGGATTCCCCTGTTTATGAGATTCCCCGTATGGAGTGAAAACTCAAGCAGGTGTGATGGAATTTTGAGGATTTTCCGAAGTTCTACGAGAAGATGGGTGAGATTCCGTGAGGGATTGTTGCTTGACTTCCAGTAGTTTTTAAATAGTTTTTCGAGAGAAATCCGTTTGCCGGGTTCTCCCGCTTTCAAGGCAAGGGCTATTAAGAAAGATGAGTTCTTTGGAGTAATTTTCGTTTTGAGATACTGCCCCTTTTTATAGACGATAAGGGACCCAAGAAATTTGACATGGTAGAGAGGTCTATATTTGTTGAATACGGGTAACCGAAGCATTGTAGAAGGGAGTCCAGTTGATTTTCCTCGGTCTAATAGTTTGATTATTGCATCGGGGAAGAAAAATGCATACCGGTGAAGCTCTGAGACTATTCCTTTTTTATAAGCGAATCGGTATGCTTTCCAATATTCGCCTCTTTTGAGAAGAAGAACGAGTTTATCGACAGGGAGAAGATCTTCATATGGGGGGGAGGATGGATACTCTTCAGAGGGGTCTGATGTGAACATGACGAGTCTTTCTAATAGCCGCTTCAATTTATATTTTTTGAGAAACGGACGCAATCTTTTTAATGTTTTAATCGCCTTTTGTTTATCACCAAGACTGGAGTATGAACTCGCTAAGAGGGAGTACGCAGCCGTTATGCCACCATGAAGTTCCTCCTTCTTTAACTTATTGAGTGTTTTTATGGAGAGTGTTATCGCTTTTTGAGGTTTTCCATTGCTGAGGTAATCCATCGATTGGAAGAGATGAATTCTTGTATAGAGACTCCATTCAGCAACTCTAACCTTTTTCACGATGGAGAGTGCTTTCTTGTACTCCCCTTTAAAGAAAATGACATCAGCAAGGTAGTTATAGACTTGTTCTTTTTCTATTTTATTCGCTTTTTCCAGGCATTTCTGATACCAATACTCGGCCTTTGTTTTGTCTTCAAGGAATGCAAAAAGATTTCCGAGATCAAGCATGAGATTAACAGAGGTATGTCGCCGTTTTTTCAAGATTCGATGGCACTTTCTCGCAATACGATACGCTTTTTTGGCTTTTGATAGAAGAACACATGCGATTCCCACGGATATGAGAAGAGTGAATCGAAGAGTGAAGAGGAGATAGGAGTTACAGTCTTTGCGTTTTTTTAGAGTAGTAAGGAGTTTCTCCGATTTTTCTAACTGCTCCATAGGTTTTGCATCCCATGACAGTGCCATCAATTCGAGTGCACCAAGTCGTGTCGTAGAATAGTTAAGGTTTTTTTTCCTACAGTCTTCGATAAGGGTGCGGAGCTCTTCCATAAAAGGATGTACCGGTATTCTCCCGAAAGAGGCATGGGTTTTCTCAAGTATTCTTCTGCGATTAAGACGATCATTAGGAATCTCTAAGAGCAATTCGTTCCGTGGAAGGACAGGAATGGAGTTAAGGACCTCTGCACTTTGCTCAATAAAGCCGGATGAGTAAAGTTTTTTTGCCTGCTCATATTTCTGTGTTGCCTCCGTCGTCCATCTACAATGCTCGGTAAAATCGTTACTAAGAAATTTCTTACTGTATCCTGCATAACCGAATCGTTTCCAGATTCCCCATATTCCCTTTAAAGAGAGTGAAATACCCTCTTGCTTAAAAATGTCTCTCGTTTTTCTTACCGTAAGATACGGTTTTGCTTCTTTCAGGGTGATTACTTTTTCTTCGAGCCATGGTGGGAACCTATTCCAGGGACGTTTGTATGTGGAGAGGAGACGTTTCTCTCCATCCTGTTTGTACCACTGTACCCACTTGTGGAGTGCTCTGTAACTGATGTGGAATCGGGATGCAGTTTTTCTCAGAGAGTCGGAATTATTGAGATAGTGCTTAACTGCTTTTAATCGGAGTTGAGTATGTATGTTGCTCATATGTGGAAACATTATACCAATAATGAAATCATTTGTTAATACCGTTTATTTTTGTTGTGGAACCTTTATAAATAGTGCAGTTTCAGACAGAGAGTGCTTGAATTTTATGCACATTTTCCATTATAATGCATTTATAAATGTATTATGATGGAGGTAGTGGGGAAAAAAAGTATGAAAGAATATGAAAGAAAACACAAAAACAAACCACAGAGACCACAGAGAAAATACTATCTCACTATTTCAAACAAAAGGGATTACACAAAAGACAAGATAGAG
>JAGMEZ010000541.1 GCA_023127905.1 Caldifarciminota bacterium | reverse complement strand
AGGATTATTTGTGTTACCCCTAACCACCACCACTTTTTTAGCCACAGATTTACACAGAAAATTACTGAATAATTACTATACCCTTCCCCAATCAACTGATTAATTGCCACGGATAAATACTTCTGATTTAAAATAAGTAAATATGTTGTTGGGGACAAGCCCCAACGCTACTCTTCTTGTTACTTTATCCTTTATCCTTTTACTTGTTACTTGCAACTTGCTACTTGTAACTTAATAGTCTACTGTTCTTATTTCTTCTCCCTACTATTAATCCTTACTATCTTTTCAATTGCCCACTGGGCATGTTCTTGCAACATTGGGTCGGGCTCTTTCTTCACCTTTTCTAAGAGTGGCAAAAACTTTTTGCTCTTCGAATTTCCCATAGCAACGATTATATTCCGTAAAAGACCATTTTGTTTTACTCTTTTTATAGAAGAATTTCTAAACCGTTCATTGAACTCCTCGTATGTGATAATAAAAAACCTCTCAAGCGGCATAGATATCAGGTCTTCCTGTGGCTTGAAAAGGACTTCACCTGTTTCAGAAACATTCTTATTGAACGGACATACCTCCTGACAGCAGTCACATCCAAAAACCCTATTACCAAGGGAGTTTCTTATCTCAACTGGTATCTCTCCCCTGTTTTCAACCGTAAGATAAGAAATACACTGTGAAGTATCGATCATTCCTGGTGCGATAATTGCCCCTGTTGGACATGCATCAATACAAAGATTACAATCCTGACAAAGATTTTCTCCTGGTTTATCTTTCCTCAGTTCTTTATTTAGTATGATCTCTCCAAGAAAAACCCATGAGCCAAACTCCTTAGTTATTAACAATGCATTCTTTCCAATATATCCTAAACCTGCTCGTTCTGCAATCACTTTCTCCAAAAGAGGACCTGCATCACAGTATATCTCCCCTTTAACCTCGATGCCTGTTTCTTTAACAATGAAATCTAACAATAATTTGAGTTTATCTAAGATAACTTTATGATAATCATGACCCAACGCATACCGTGATATCCGAGATATTTTTCTATCCTTGGATGGATTAATCCTTCCTGGATTGTAATTAATTGCAACGGAAACGATGGATTTTGCGCCCTTAAAAATCCTTGAAGGTTTTAACCTATCTTCAATTTTCCTCTCAAGATAACCCATTTTTGCATTGTAACCTTCACGGAGCCACTCCGAGTATCGCTTCTGTATTTCTCCTGGAAACAATGCTGTATCTGTTATTCCAACCTTACTGAATCCTATTTCCTTCGCCTTTTCTTTTATTTTATCCGTCAAATCCATAATAAATTAACAGAAAGCCCGAATACCGAAATCCTAATGACTAAAAAATGACGAAATCCGAAACCAAGAACATGGATTTCAAAAAATGCGTCTGATTTTTTGAACTATCCAAAAAGAGACTATTTTTTCTTCCTTCCTCTTATTCTCCCCCTTACTTCTTCTATCTCGTTCAGCAATTTTATCACTTCTTTTTCTGTGAGTTTTTTCTCCTCAAGGATTGTGTACCTGTCAGGTCTTATTTTGCCTGCATAGAGGATTACATCAATAAATTCTTCCTTTTTAATCCCAACATCATCACAAAGCACGGGCAAACCGAGTGAATAATTAAACTCAACAATCTCACTCTTATATTCATTGTGAAGAAAAGCAGAGATAACATTACCGATTGATACTGTATATCCGTGAGAAACAGAGGGTGAAAAGATATAATCAATGGCATGACTTATCTTATGTTCTGCACCGCTTGCCGGTCTTGAGTTTCCCGCAATAGACATAGCTATTCCACTCAGGATAAGTCCCTTTGCAAGCTTTTTTAAGTCCTCTTCTGAGATTTTCTTTACGGAAATTTTCGAAAAGTGTGGAAAAACAAGAAGAGAAGCAGCTCGGGCAATACTAATTGAAAGCTTATTATATGCCTTTAAATCCTTCTCCTTGAAAATCTCTGCATCAATTGATGCAAAAAGATTCGCAACAAGGTCACCTGTTCCAGAAAGAATCGATTCAGTTGTACCATCACTAACTACCTTTATATCTATAATAACGGCAAATGGACTATTTGCCCTTCTACTTTCGGACCAGTGTTTCCCATCCCGTATAACGGCAACAGGTGAAGCTATACCGTCATGTGAAAGCAGCGTCGGGAAAGAGAGAAATTGTATCTTTTCAGAGAATGATGCATATTTTGCTATATCAAGGATCTTTCCCCCGCCAATTCCAATACATAAATCAAATGAACCATTTTTGATTTTCTCTTTTGTTTTCTTAAGCACATCCTTATCGTTCTTTTCTGTTAATAATTTCTCTGCTGGTATCTCATCGGTTAATAAAAAATCTGTAATCCATTTTACTTTCTTTGCAGTCGATGTGGATGTAACGATAAGAATCTTTTTCGGTTGCTCAATTTTAAATATTCTCTTAAACGCATCCATCGTTTCGCGTTTTCTCTCTGTAATATATATATATCTTGGAATTTTCATTGCTTTATAAATACTTTTTTAACCGCGGAGAACGCAGAGATATTTCATAGTTACCCAACCCCACAACCAAGTCTTTCTTTTGCCACTGATTTCACAGATAACCGCTGATAAGGATTTTATCATAGTACCCATCCACTCCACCAAATTATTTTGCCACAGATACCACAAAGATATTATATAGTTATTAGTCATTCGGTGCTTTTTCATCATTCGGATTTGAGATTTCGGAATTCCCTATCTTAACCTATCCACTTTCATTTAAAAACAATTTCCTCATTTCTTCCATAACTTCACCTGCTTTTCCAGGAATAAATTCGTCTGAGATCGAAGAAACTGGAGTTTTTTCTAAATTAATTTCAATTATAAATGCACTGTTTTCCTTCGCAACATACGGCAGTGAAGCAGCTGGCTGGACAACACCTGATGTTCCCATAATAAATACTATTTCTGCTTCTCTTGATTTACGAAATGCTTCCTCTATGACCTCTCTATCGAGATTCTCCCCAAACCAGACAACATTCGGTCTTATATATCCACCACAATCACACTTCTGGAGCTTCTCAGATGTAATCTCACCAAACCTTTTCCGACAACTAAAACACTTATTTTCCCAGATATTTCCATGTAGCTCAAGAATTTTCTTATTTCCCGCTTTCCGATGAAGTCCATCAATGTTCTGAGTTATGAGCATAAAATCAATGAAGAACTTCTCCATATCTGCAATCACATAGTGAGCAGGATTTGGCTCTGCCTTTCCGATAATACCTCTTCGCCAGTTGTACCATTCCCAGACAAGTTGAGGGTTCTTTTGAAATGCCTCAGGTGTTGCAAGCTCCTCGGGTCTATACTGTTTCCACAACCCTTGCTCCCCTCTGAACGTAGGGATACCGCTTTCGGCTGATACTCCAGA
>JAGMEZ010000540.1 GCA_023127905.1 Caldifarciminota bacterium | reverse complement strand
TGCGATAAATAATTCAATAACTAAATTTTCTGGCTGATTGGTCTTCTACTTTATGAAAATTTTCCCTTTGGGTTCAGGGATAACTTCCCCAATTATTGTAGCATGTTCGATTCCCTCGGTTTTCATCCTCTCAATAACCCCGGTTGCCTTTTCTTTAGATATGGTGAAGAGAAGTCCACCCGATGTCTGTGCATCGAAGAGGATGTCAAAGAAATAAGGTTCTATTTTCTTCTCCATTACTACAAATGCTTTCCTTGCCTCTTTATTGCTATGGCTGCCAGCAGGGATAATACCCATCTTGGCAAACTTATCTGTCTCAGGGAATATTGGAACCTTTTCGGGAAATATCATCATTCCTATATCCTCATCGCACACCATTTCATATAAGTGTCCGAGAAGTCCGAAACCTGTTACATCGGTTGCAGAACTTACACCTGTTTCTTGAATAATCTCAGATGCCTTTCTGTTTAGCTCCTTCATAGAATTGGTAATCATTTTTATTATTTCCTTGGATGCCATACCTGCTTTTAGAGCTGTATTGATAATACCTGTCCCTATGGGTTTGGTAAGGATAATAATCTCTCCTACTTTTGCTCCTTTATTTCTTATGATCTTATCAGGATGAATTATTCCTGTAACAGCCAGTCCATATTTGAGTTCCTCATCTTCTATACTGTGCCCGCCCACAAGTGTAGCCTCTGCTTCCTCCAGTTTATTAAGCCCACCTTCAAGGATTTTTCTCAGTACATCTATTGATATCTTTTTCCGTGGGAACGACACGATATTCAGTGCTGTCAGGGGGGTTCCACCCATTGCATATATGTCGCTTAAAGCATTAGAAACTGCAATCTCACCAAAATCATAGGGGTCGTCAACAATCGGAGGAAAGTAATCCACCGTCTGGACGATGGCAATGTCATCAGTGAGTTTGTAGACACCAGCATCCTCAGCGCCATCAAATCCAACGATGAGGTTAGGGTCTTTCTTCATTACAAGACCACAAAGGACTCTGTCCAGGTACCCCGGACCAAGTTTTGCTGCTCACCCTGAGAATCGGGTGTATTTCGTTAGTTTAATCTCTTCTTTTTCCATTTTTATAAAGTTAGAATTTTATCCGAATTTATGAGACTGTCAACGATTTCAAACATATTGGATATGTGTCCAACTTTGATTTTGTCTTTTAGGTTAAAAAAATCAAGGCAAGTGCCGCAAACAAGAATTTCCATTCCCTCCTCTTCAATCATCCTTAAAGAATCGATGACTTCTGAACCTTCAACTGTTAGCTCTACACCGGAATTCATAAATATAATCTTATCAGGTTGTGGTTTTATTTCAAAGAGAGTGGGAAAGAAAGCCCTAATAAGGATTTTGCCGAGTTTATCATCACCCCTTCCCATTGTATTTGAACTGACAAAAACAGATATTGTTTTCTTTTCTTCACGTTCTTCTTTCAAGCTTTCTTTTTTCTTTTCAATCATTACAATAAGGTTTTCACCTTCTTTTGTGATTTCTACATTGCATCCTGAATTACTTGCGAGTCGAGCAATATTTTCAGAGGCAGGTTCATTATCAACAGTAACCTCTACAATACCCTCTTCTATCTCGTCAAGTGCGTTTTTTGTTAAAACAACAGGTTGAGGACAGGCTAATCCCCGTGCATCAATCTTTTTTATCATTCTGATTCCCTTTCTAATGCTCAAAGACTTTCAATGGTTGTATACCTTCATGCTCAAGAATTCTCGTTACAGTGTCTTTTACTTCACAATTGACCTCTAAAGCCATTCCGCATTCTGGAGCCAGGTCTTTTGGGATGGAAACAAGGGTGTAATCAAAATAATCTTTCTTCAAGATTTCTTCGGCAATCATGACATAGTGGATGCTTTCAAAAATCAGTAGAGACATCATTTACACTCTTTTCTAATAA
>JAGMEZ010000054.1 GCA_023127905.1 Caldifarciminota bacterium | reverse complement strand
TTTCATTCTTTGAAAGGGGTAAAGCAATGAGTTGAATGTTGAAATTCTTAAGTCCACAACGCAATGATATGATGTCGCCTGCAACGATTTCAGGGAAGAAAAGATCATAACAGTTATTTTCTTTTCTTTTTATAGTTTCACCAATCTTATTTCCCTCTCTCAGTGAAATCCAGAATTTTTTCTCCCTTTCGGTTCTAATAGTGAATCCTATTCGGTCCGCAAGGAGTGTTCCTATGAAAGGATATGACCAATCTGTCTTTCCCTCAAAACCTGAGAATGCAAATAGATTTCCTTCCCCCCAGACATCAGGAAAATTACTCATAATTCCCCCTATTTTCAGTTCTGTATGGTTTCAATTTTTATCTTGCGGGATGTAAAGGATTGAATAATATTTTTCTCACAACTTTCCCGAGAAGAAATGCCCTTTTAACCGTGAACTCACCAAATCTGTCATTTATCTTATCTGTTGCATGAAGGAGCCTTTCTTTCTTTTCAAAATCCTCAAAGAGGTCAGGCTCATATATGCCCTTAACAAGCCTTGAAACACTCACTCCGACAAGCCTAATTTCCCTTTCTGGATCGATGAATGACTTCATTATCTCAAGTGCGCTTCTATATATTTCATAACCATCGTTGATGTACTGGAGAATAGACCTTCCTTTTCCAATGGATGTAAAATCACCATAACGGATTCCAATAGTGACTTTCTTACCCCGCATTTTTGCCTTTCTCAGTCTTCTTCCGACTCTTTCAGAAAGCCATAAGAGTGTGCGTTTTATTTTCATGAAGTCACTAACGTCTTCACCAAATGTAATACTATGCCCCATTGATTTTGCATCCTCATAATGGAAGTAAGGTAGAACAGGTGAAGGGTCCTTGCCAAGACTCATGAGATGAAGTCTTCTTCCAATGATTCCATACCGCTCAATTAGAATCTTTTCGTTGCATTCTGCAAGGTCTTTCATTGTGATGATGTTTAATTTTTCAAGGCTTTTTGTAAGTCCGGGTCCTATTCCACATAATGCAGAAACTAATAGTTTCGTTGCAAGGAGAGGAACATCTTCTTCCATAATTCTTGCAAACCCGTCTGGCTTATCCATGCTACTTGCAAGTTTTGCGAGGAGTTTGTTTGGACCCATGCCGGCTGAGCAACTAACTCCGAATTCTTGCTTGATGTCTTCCTTTATTTTTGTGACGAGTTTATCTACTGAGCCGTAAATTCTTAAAGACCCGGTAACATCAAGATATGCTTCGTCAATAGAAAAAACTTCAACAAGTGGTGTATATTTAAAGAAAATATCCATAATTTTCTTTGAAACAGACTCATATTTATAGGGATCAACAGGAATGAAAGTTGCATAGGGACATAGTTTTATTGCCTCCCTGAGGGGCATACCTGATTTAATACCATAAGGTCTTGCTTCGTATGATGAGGTTGAAACTACTCCCCGTAATCCGATACCTGTTCCCACAATAACTGGTTTACCCTTCAATTTAGGATCTGCCTGTTGCTCGACAGATGCGAAGAAGGCATTCATATCAATATGAAGAATAATTCTTTTCATTATTTTCAATCTCCCTTATCGATACCACGAAGTTTCCATATCAAACTCAGAGGATAGAATACAATATGAAAAGTGTTACATCCGTCAGTAACGGAGAAGTGTCTTAGAAGTTCTTTCCCTCTCCTTTCTTCCCACCTTAATAGAACCTTTTCTATCTTATACCATTTCTTTTTCCAGAAAAGATAACGCGGAGTTACCTTTCCTTCCTTAAATAGAATTTCGCAGGTAATTTTTTCGTTCATCTCTTCCATAGTATAAGACTCCTGTGTTGCATATTTGATTAGTCTTCTGTCCTTTGCTTACTAATTATTAGTATAACCTCGTTTATTTCGTTTAGATCGTTATTATCGTCCCGAATAATGCAAAGCATCTACGGGATAAATTTAGTTCGTTGTCTTCCAACCAATCAAACAATTTATTCACCTGCAATTTAACCTCTATCGACAAATAACTACCAATAACTACTAATATACTATCAATA
>JAGMEZ010000539.1 GCA_023127905.1 Caldifarciminota bacterium | reverse complement strand
TCTACCTCTTCCTCCGTCGGTTTGTAGATAGTATGAATATATTCAATCTGTAAAGGATGTATAACTCCTCTTCCGTCAAATCCGATGGACTTGCTTATCTCTGTATCCTTGATAAGACCCTCAATATCCTCAAAATCTGAATAAACAGTATCAGATACCTGGATCCCCGCTGCTCTTGCAGCAAGAACAACCTGGGATCTGGCAAAATAGAGTTCTTTGCCTTCCTTTGATTTCTTTACACCAATATCTGCGGTAAAATCCTCTGCCCCGAAGGTAAGCATTACATTCCGTTTACTTGCTTTTGCTATCTTCTGGGCATTAAGAACTCCTTCGGCTGTTTCAATAAGAGGAAATATCTTTGTCTCACCGATTAGTATATTGTAATTAATTTCCATATCTCCCAGTAGCTTATCCAGTTTTATAACATCTGCAGCACAGCTTGTTTTAGGGAGCATAATAGCATCTGGCAGAGCCGGGATTACTGCATTTAAATCCTCTTCACCATTATTTGAAAAAGGATTAATCCTTACTATAACTTCAGAATCACCAAAATCAAGATTACCGAGAGCATTCCTGATAAGGAATCTTGCATCTATCTTCTCATTCTGACTAACAGCATCTTCTAAATCAAGGATGATTACATCTGCTCCGAATAACCCGCAACCCTCCATGAGATATGGATTATTTCCGGGAATGTACAAGCGGGTTCTTCTAAATACAGCCGGGCTCCCGCTTTTATCCTTCTTTCCTAAACTGAACTGTTGAATAACTGTCCTGTCTTCTTTATATAGCCCTGCTTCAATCCTTGATTTTATTACAAAATCAAGCGCACCATCATCAACAGCTTTAACCTTACATGATGAAACACTCAATCCTGAGAGATATTCTTCTATATAATTTCTTATATGATTTCCAAAAAGCCTTTCTACAGAACTTTCAAGATCAACCATAATATTTGTATTGTGAGAAGGAACAAGGCTTATCTCTATATCAGCTTTACCTTTTCTCCCCGCAACAACGTTCTTTCCAATTTCCATATGTGTTCTTTCCTACCACCAATTAAGCAGAAAGTCAAGAAAAAATTGCAATCACTTAAGCCTTCTCACTACATCATTCCTGGCTATGAACAACCATCTGGGGAAATGGAATTTCAATACCTTCCTTATCAAATCTTTTCTTAATTCTTTTTTGTAATTCCCTTTTTATTGCCCACTGCTTCAATGGGAGGGTCTTCATCAGAAGCCTTATGGTAATTCCAGAATCCCCAAGATTTTGTACACCAAGAACTTCTGGTTCATCTATGATAGATTTCGAATATTTCTCATCTCCTTTGAGACTTGCTGCAACATCTTCTATAACCGCAATAACCCTATCCAGATCCTCCTTATATGCAACATCTATATCCAAAAGTGCGCGAGACCATCCATGGCTCATGTTCTCAACAATCCTTATTTCTCCATTGGGAACAATATGAACATGACCATTGATACTTCGTAGCCTTGTTGTTCTCATCGTTATATTTTCAACCGTCCCAGAATGGCCTCCTATTTCCACAACATCTCCAACCCTTATCTGATTCTCAGCAAGTAAAAAGAAACCGTGAAGAAAATCCTTGAGAACTGATTGAGCTGAAAATCCAATAGCAATACCTGCAACTCCTGCCCCTGTTAGAAGCGGCGTTATGTTTATATTGAATTCTTTGAGTATCATAAAAAGTGCAATTACTCCAAAGAATATCCATGATGTTGTATTTATGATACTTACAATAGTATCTGCTCTTTTCTCTCTCTCACTCCGAGTACTTCTATCTTCATCCTCCACCAACCGTACAAATTTCCTCGTTAGTAACTTAACTATTAAAATTACAACAATGTACCCAACAATGGTAAAGAGAATTCTCAAACCATGAGACAAAAGCCACTGCTTTATCATCATTTTTCCCTCCTTTTAATTTCCAATTTCTATTTTCCTAATTTCGGACTTTCCTTCTTTTTTTGTCACCCTTTCCTAAAGACAAGTAGCGTTGGGGCTTGTCCCCA
>JAGMEZ010000538.1 GCA_023127905.1 Caldifarciminota bacterium | reverse complement strand
GGTCGCCTTTTCTCACAGTAAATTTGATTTTATCAAGGTATTCGAGAAAAGGTATGGCGTATTTTCTCGTCGTCTTCAATATATCCTTTAGCTCCCCTGCACTTAATAAACCACTCTTCTTTATAGCGTCCCTTATGAGTTTTTTCCCTTTTTCAACAGCATCCTTATGAAAATACATATTTCCCTTGATTTTCACAATCTTACCCTCATCTACAAGATTTCTGATAAGGTCGTCCTCTTCTATTCTTTCCGGCTTGAATAGGTTTTGTTTTAATGATGAAAGTATACGTTTTCTTCTCTCGCTTGTTTCCCGGTCAAACTGCGGGGTAAAACCCGAAATCTTTATAAAATTCTTTTCAACATTCACTTCATTCACTGAAGAGAGCAGAAAATCAAATGTGCTCCTCTCCAACCGCAGGGTAGTTCTCAAACCTTCTTTATCTATTCCTTTCTTTAAAGGATTTTTCTTGTGGAATCCTTCTACTTTTTCTATAATATCCTTCTTTATCATATCAAACCCATGCGAAGTGAAGAGTTCATCTCCTAAAACCACAATCTTTCCCTCACTAAGCAGTTCATCACAAACCTTTTTGAAATCATTAGAAGGTAACTGCATCTTTTTCTGTGCTTTTTGAAGAGAAAGATGACTTCGGTGTAAAAAGTAAAGCAAAGTATCTCCTTTAGATGCACCAATCAGTTGCTCAACCTCTTTTAGGATTTCCTTTGAAAACCTCTTTTTGATCTCCGGGAATGCATCCAGAATTACACCTCCACCAATGAGTTTCATAGGTGAATATCTTCTCACAATAAATCTGTCATTTCTTACACCAACCATCTTTTTCTCAAGGGCAAGATATGAAATGAATTTATCACTTCCAGAAATCTTCCGTTTCCCAATAAGTTCGAGCCGACCAAGGTACTCACCACTTCCAAGATATATTTTCACCCTTTCCATATCCTTAATATCCCCGATCTCTTCTACCGGTTCAATGAAAACAAGTAATCTATTAGTTGGACTGAGCTGTCCTTCTTTAGTAATAACATTCCCTCGACTAACCATTCTTTTATCAATACCTGGAAGATTTATTGCCACACGTTCTCCAGCAGAGACATTAGCTTTTTTTATATTATGCTCCTGCATCTGCCGAGCCTTCGTTCTATGCCCGGGTGGAAGAATTACAACTTCCTCCCCCTCCTCTATCATACCAGAGAGTAATGTACCGGTTATAACAGTCCCGATTCCTTTCATTTCGAAACATCTATCTACCGCAAGCCTTGTAAACTGACCTTCTGTACTCCTTTCTTCGATTTTACTAATTCTTTCATCAAGCACTTCTCTAATTTGAGACAACCCCTCCCCTGTTACTGATGAAAATTCAACGATCGGGGCAGTTTCATAGGGAGTATTTTTTATAAGGTCCTCTACCTCTTCTTTTACAATAAACCGCATCTCTTCGTCAACAATATCAATCTTACTTATCCCTATAATTATATCTTTTATTCCGAGTAATCTTAAAATATGGAAATGCTCCTTTGTTTGCGGCATTACACTCTCATTTGCAGCAACAACAAGGATAACAACATCCATTCCACCCACACCAGCAAGCATATTCTTTAAGAACTTTTCATGACCTGGTACATCAATTATCCCTACCCGTCCTGCTCTCTTAAGGTCTATATAAGCAAAACCAAGATCTATAGTAAGACCTCTCTTCTTTTCTTCCGAAAGACGGTCTGTATCTATACCAGTCAAAGCCTTGATCAGTTCCGTCTTACCATGATCAACATGACCGGCAGTTCCAATAATTTTCCCCATGGTAGTGTTTAGAAAATAATTATGTGATCGTTAATTCAGTATTTCCCACAAATCTCTCTCATTGCCTCTTTTATGTCCTTTATTTCATTGGGAAATATTGTTCTTGGGTCCATTACGACTCTATCTTTTTCTATTCGAGCAATAACAGGCGGATTATTTTCCCTAAGGAGTTTCAGGAGCTTTTCCTCCTTAATTCCTTTCACTTTAATAGTAACAAGATACGTAGGCATCACCTCAGCTGGCATCGAACCACCCCCCATTTCCGAAAATCCTTTTTCTATTTCCACAATCGCTTTTTTCTTTGTAACTGCAATTATTTCATTTTTCAACGTTTGAGCCCTTTTCTTTATGACAACATTCTTTATGAAAGCCATTCTAAGACCAGGTAATTCCATAACAGGGTCATCTGAATAGAGATAGATGCGGAGAATTACCTCAAGAGCGGATATGGTAAATTTATCTATTCTCAAGGCACGAGAAAGGGGACTATTTTTAAAAACTGTAACAAATTCCTTTTTGCCAAGAATGATACCTGCCTGGGGTCCACCAAGCAATTTATCTCCACTGAAGGATACAATATCAATCTTTTTATCTACAATTTCCTTTACTGTCGGTTCATGTCGCAATCCAGCCTTTTCCATGGAAATAAGAAGTCCACTCCCCAGATCCATCATTGTAATAATACCCTTTTCCTTCCCAAGAAGAACTATCTCCTCAACTGAAGGGTCCTTGGTAAAGCCAACTATTCTGAAATTGCTTCTATGACTCAGTAACAACATTCTTGTATCAGGCGTTATGGCTTTCCTGAAATCATCAATATATGTTCTATTTGTTGTACCAACCTCTACAAGCTTAGCACCACTTGTCTTCAGTATTTCAGGGAGCCTGAATGAACCTCCTATCTCTACGAGCTGCCCTCGCGACACAATCACCTCTTTACCTTTTGCAAATGTATCAAGACACAGCAGTACAGCACCCGCATTATTATTGACAACAAATGCATCTTCTGCACCCGTTAAATCCTTTAACAGACCGATAAGATGGTCGCGTCTCTTTCCCCTCTTCCCCTTTTGGAGGTTATACTCAAGATTCGAATACCCGGTAAGAATTGGTTTTATACTATCAACAAGTCTTTCTGGAAGCGGTGCCCTTCCAAGATTCGTATTAAGTATAACACCTGTTGCATTTACTACATTTATTATATTATGACTCTTATATGAAAAAGTTACTTCTAAAGCTTCAATAAAACTTTTAAGAGAAAACTCCCTCTTTCTTTTTTTAAGGATATCTTCCCTTATTTCCTCTAACAATGTTTTACAACATGCCTTCACAAATTTTCTTGGAAACCTTTTAAGATAAGGTTTTATCTCACTTTTAGAGAGTAACTTATCAATCGAAGGTATTTTTCTCAGTTTTTCTCTATTCCCGTTGTTCATAAAAACAGTATAAGCTAAATAATTTTAAGTGTCAAATAAAAAAATAGAAAAACAACAAGCTTAAATCTCAATCTTCTTAATAAGGTATAAAATAAAGAAACCTCTGATGTCAACCACAATATAAATATGGGGTTTACCAGAGGTTCCGATACATTTTTACTGTATTGGACTCATTGGTCCAATACAATTCTAAAGGAGATTATAGTAAGTTTATTACTACTTTTTAAGTACTATAATAACTGTTTCTTTCTTTGGCTCAAAATCTGCTGGTCTATCAGAAATGCCTGGCTCGTTAACAGCAATAGTTAAAGTATTTTCCTCTATTTTGTAAATCCCTAATGAGGTCTTCCCCATATATTTTTCAGGAGAAGCTGTTTTAATTATTATATCTATTGTTTTAGGATCAACTTTTTCATTCAGTTTTACGGTTCCTTTGTACCAAACATCCTCACTTGGGGTCTTAATATCGATTTTATTGCCTGAAAAAGTAAATTCCCAGCCTTGAGATGTACCCTCGCTAATCCCTACCCATTTACCTTCAATTCCTGTCTTTTCTTCTTCGATAACCTTTTCAGGTTCTTCTGCACTTTCTTTCTCTGTAACATCCCCACCACAACCAACAAATCCTACCAGCAGGATTCCTATGAGAGCCATTAATAAAAATATCTTAGCATTGTTACTCATTTTTAACTCCTTTTTGAGGGCTAAATTTGTTTATCAGGGTCTATCACCTTCCCTGTATTCCTCACCTCCTTTTTTTTATTTCATTATCTGTATAATATAAAACTTTATTCTAAATCATTCCCTTCTAATTTCACTTAAAAATGATTAATATTACAAACTAAGTAGTGAATTATCGTTTATTAAGATTGCAATTAATTATATTAAAATATTAATTAAAAGTCAAGATATTTTTTAATATTTTTTTGAAAAGTAGCAGAGTTATAATCAAATTAAATACTCTCAAATCTGGTACATATATGAAAAAATTAGACTTCTTGTGAAGAGATATGTGTAACTAAATTTTGCTTGACACCTTACTTATTTTGTGTTAGTAATATACTATGATAATAAGTACATAAAAGTATTTTGAGTAATAAAGCAATAAAAGAGAGGAGGTTTTATGCCTTTCAATAAGGCATCTTACATATGGATGGATGGAAAGTTTGTGAAATGGAATAATGCTAAAATCCATATTTTATCGCATGTAATACACTATGGTTCAAGTGTTTTTGAAGGAATTCGAGCATACAAAACAAAAAAGGGAACAGCGATATTCAGATTAAAAGAACATGTGGACAGACTTTTCAATTCTGCTAAGATTTATAGAATGAAGATTCCTTTCAGTAAAAAAGAAGTTAATCATGCAATACTTAAAACAATAAGAAGGAACAAACATACGGAATGTTATATAAGACCTATTGTTTACAGGGGATATAATCAATTAGGAGTAAATCCTTTCCCCAATCCCGTGAATATCACTGTTGCTACCTGGGAATGGGGTAAATACCTTGGCCCAGAAGCTCTTGAGAGAGGGGTAGATGTAATGGTTTCTTCCTGGACAAGAATGGCTCCCAATACTTTTCCTGCAATGGCAAAAGCAGGCGCGAATTACATGAACTCACAGCTGATAAAAATGGAAGCTCTTTTATATGGATTCACTGAAGGCATTGCGCTGGATGTAAACGGTTTTGTTAGTGAAGGAAGCGGTGAGAACATCTTTCTTGTAAAAGATGGTAAGATTATTACCCCTCCTCTTGGTTCAACTATTCTTCCTGGCATTACCCGTGATTCAGTTATTACTATTTGCCGTGAGTTTGGAATAGAAGTCGTAGAGGACATGTTCCTGAGAGAATTTCTCTATATAGCTGACGAGATCTTCTTCACTGGAAGTGCAGCAGAGGTAACACCAATCAGAAGCGTCGATAAGATAAAAATAGGGAAGGGAAAAATCGGACCTATTACAAAAAGAATTCAAAAGAGGTATCTTGCAAACGCATGTAACGAAATTGAAGATTCACACAAGTGGCTTACATATGTTTAGTATCATTCTCTATTCAATGTTCTTCAACCTTATTTTCACTCAGATAAATATAGTATAAATAAATTATAATTAATTCCGAATAATCGAGATATGAAATTCCCGAAAAAAAGAGCAATATTAGAGAATGCAAAACTTGATTTTGTGAACATTGATAATATTCTTGGTGCAAGCAAGAAAGAAAGAGCAAGCAAAATATCAGGTTATGTTTTATTAAAATATCCAAATAATCTGGATATTATCTTATTGAGAGAAGGTGAGGCTATTAACGCGGGGAGATTCACAAGGACGGGAAGGAATATTTTGCCAATCGAAGATGTAATAAAGAAGGCTAAAAACTCAACAAGCGGACTTATCAGTGTTTACGAAACAGACCAAGAGGTTGTTAGAATGATCCTCACTTCTATAAGAGAGAAGCCGATTTTTAAAGATAAGGATATTTCAGAGGTTGATATTGTAAAATTGATAAAAAAACTAATTGAAATACAATATTCAGGTTTTTTTGAACTAAGAAAAGGGATTTCCATCTCCTTTGTAAGTTTCGAAAATGGTTATGCAAAGAGAGGTTATTTCTCAGACAAGTTAGGTTTTCCTTTATCTAATGAAGAATTTTTAAAAACTCTTCTTAAGGCTTCTGAATCGGAGGGAGTAAAGCTTTCAGCATTCAAAGTTGCTGTTGTAGAAGAAGAACAGGCTCCTCCCTCAGCGATTTCTCTCTTCATAAACGTGCTTTCTGACCTGACAAATAAGCTCTCTTCCATTGTAGGTGAATCACTTGCTAAAAGAACCATTTCTATGGCATTTGACAAAGCACGGGAACTTTATGAATGGTTAGGTAGTTTTACAATAAAAGGGCTGGTAATAGAGGGTACCGCAGCTGTCTCATCTAAGGATCTTGCTAGTGGATTCGCATACCTGATAAAGGATCTGATAGAGTTCTATAAACCAATACTTGGAGCAAGGATTGATGATATTGTAAAAACAACTGTAAAGGATTACAGGTTTGCACTAAAAAATTTAGGTTTTTACGAAAATCCTGGAATGGGAAAATATGAAGAATAATGATAGAGGGACACTATACATTGTTAGTACTCCTATTGGAAATATGGATGACATGACAAAAAGAGCTGTTAAAGTTCTGGAAGACTGTGACGTAATAGCCTGTGAAGATACACGAAGAACATTGAAACTTATGAAAAAATATAATATCAGCAAATCTCTCGAATCATACCACGACCATAACAAGGAAAAAAAAACTCCATACATTCTAAATCTCCTCGAAAAAGGTAAGTTAGTTGCTCTTGTTTCAGATTCAGGAACTCCATGTATCTCTGACCCAGGATTCTATCTTGTAAAAAAGGCAATAAAGAATGGTTACGAACTCTGTACTGTTCCCGGTCCAAGCTCAATCCTTTCAGCACTCATCCTATCAGGATTACCAACCGACAGATTCATTTTTGAGGGCTTCTTACCAAAAAAGAGTGGAAAGAGAAAAGACAGGATTGCCAGACTCAAGGAAGAAGAAAGAACAATAATCCTTTTTGAATCTCCTTTTCGTCTCCTTTCTCTTTTGAGAGAGATGCAAGAGACGCTTGGTGAAAGAAATATTTCAGTATCACGTGAATTAACAAAGCTCTACGAGGAAACAGTGCGAGGTACAATCTCTACTTTAATTCGTCATTTTGAAGAAAAAAAACCGAAGGGTGAATTTGTTATCGTTCTTGAAGGAAAGAGAAAATGAACTATAAATTGATTAAGGATAAAGCACGCATTCTACTGGTTCCCGTGGTAAATCTATTCGCAAGACTAAAAGTTAATCCATCTGTCCTCACTATTACGGGATTCTTGTTTAACTGCTTCGTTGCTTATCTCTTTGCTTTTGGTTTCTTTCGCTGGGCAGGATTCGTTCTTATTTTTGCATCACTATTTGATGCAATAGACGGAGCTGTGGCAAGAAAAAATAATAGGGTAACAGATTTTGGCGCCTTTCTTGACTCAACAATCGATAGATATTCAGAATTTGTAATATTCCTTGGTATCTTCATTCATTATATGAGGACAGCAAATCCATTCTTTGTTTTTGTGACACTTTTCGCACTTTTCGGTTCATGTATGGTAAGTTATACACGGGCGAGAGCAGAAGGACTTAATATCAATTGTAATGTCGGATTATTTGATAGAACACTCCGGATAACAGTACTTGTTATCGGTGCACTACTTGGAAAATTCATCTTTGGATATGTCCTTCTGTTACTTGCGTGTTTCACACAATTCACAAGTATCCATAGAATTATCCATGCAAGAAAAAATTTAAAGAGTATTAAAAGGAGGAATAATGCCTAAGGTTAGGGTTGGAATTATAGGTGTTGGAAACTGTGCTTCTTCGTTCGTTCAAGGAGTTGAATATTATAAAAAAACGAAAGAGGCAGAAAGGATCCCTGGTCTTATGCATGTTAACCTTGGAGGATATCACATAAGAGACATCGAATTTGTTGCAGCATTCGATATTGACAAGAGAAAAGTCGGTAAAGACCTTTCTGGAGCAATCTTTACATATCCTAACTGTACATACAAATTCAGTGACGTACCAAAGAAAAATGTAAAAGTTTTAAGGGGCATGACACATGACGGTCTTGGGAAATACCTTTCTGAAATCATTACAAAGGCACCGGGTCCAACAGTCGATATAGTTAGGGTTCTTAAAGATTCAAAATGTGATGTTGTTGTAAACTACCTCCCTGTTGGAAGCGAAGAAGCAACAAAGTGGTATGTCGAACAGATTCTTGAAGCAGGTTGTGCTATGGTTAATGCAATACCTGTCTTTATCGCAAGTTCCAAATACTGGCATAACAGATTTAAAAAAGCTAATGTACCCATTATTGGAGACGATATTAAATCGCAGGTCGGAGCTACCATCACACACCGGGTCCTCACAAATCTTTTTAATGATAGAGGGGTAAAGCTTGAGAGAACATCTCAGTTGAATGTGGGAGGCAACACCGATTTTCTCAATATGCTGGAGAGAGAAAGGCTCGAATCAAAAAAAATATCAAAAACACAGTCTGTGGAATCACAGCTTCCTTATGATATCGGAAAGGGAAATATACATATTGGACCATCCGACTATATTGCCTGGTTAACTGACAGAAAATGGGCATATATTAGACTTGAAGGAACAACGTTCGGTGACGTACCACTTAATATTGAGCTAAAACTCGAAGTATGGGATTCTCCCAACTCCGCAGGAGTAATTATTGATGCTGTTAGATGTGCAAAACTTGCACTTGATTACAAACTAAGTGGTGCCTTGACTGCATCATCGAGTTACTTTATGAAATCCCCACCGATTCAATACACTGACCCGGTTTGCAGAGACAAAACAGAAAGGTTTATTAAAAAATATTCCTTAAAGAAAGAAAAACTTTCTCCGAAAACCAAGAAGAGAAAAAAGAAAAAGAAATGAAAAAGGGTCTCTTTATTAGCTTTGAAGGGTGTGAAGGTTCGGGAAAAACCACTCAAGTGGAAAAGCTATTTTCTCACCTTAAAAAACATCACTATGATTGTTTACTAACACACGAACCTGGAGGTACACATATATCCGAGAAGATAAGAAAGATTTTACTCCACAAAAGTAACTCTTCCATGTCTCCTCTAACAGAGCTATTTCTTTACCTCGCGAGCAGAGCTCAACATACCAGAGAGTTAATCCAACCAGCGATAGAAAAAGGCGTAATTGTGATATCTGACAGATATACTGATTCTTCCCTTGCCTATCAAGGAGCAGCAAGAAATCTCTCACTTAAACTTGTTCAAGGACTAAATGAAATAGCAACGGGAGGAATTCTTCCGGATATAACATTCCTTATCGATTTTGATCCCAAGAAGGGGCTCAAAAGATTGAAAGGACGGGATAGGATTGAAAACGAAGAGATTATTTTCCACAGGGAAGTTCGAGAAGCATACCTCACTATTGCCAAAAAAGAAAAAGAAAGAATAAAGGTTATCGATGGGGGGAGATCAGAAAATGATATCTTCAAAGAAATATTAAAAATAACTGAGTTACACCCTTGGTTTCAAAAAAAACGTAAACACAATTTCCAGAGGGTATAAAAATGAACACACATCGCTTCATTGAAAAGGAGGTCAGGATGCGTAAGAGCCAATTCGCTGCAATAGTAATAATAGTAGTTGTTCTTAGTCTCCTCTTCGGGGGAATTATAGGAACATATCTCGGGGCACAATCAACTAACGACGAGAGTATTACATACAAAATCAGGCTTTTTATGAAAGTTATCACATCGGTTGAGAAGAACTACTTCAAGGAAGTTGAAGTGGGAGAGCTTATAGACTATGCAATCCGTGGAATGTTGCGGTCGTTGGATCCCCATACAATATATCTTGACCGAGATGAGTACAAAGATCTTCTCATTGGTACAAAGGGAAAGTTTGGGGGATTAGGAATTCAGATTGGATTAAGAGAAGAGATTCTGACTATTATTGCACCTATTGAGGGAACACCGGCGTACAATGCAGGACTTCTTTCAGGAGATAAAATAGTTGAAATAGAAGATGTTTCAACATATGGTATTACATTACAGGAGGCTGTTAAAAAATTAAGAGGTAAACCGGGAACCAAGGTAACAATTGGAATAGAAAGGGAAGGCATAGAGAATATTACCCATTTTACCATAACAAGGGATATAATTTCGGTAAAGGCGGTTCCCTATTCTGGGATGGTAAACAATCGAATAGGATATATCAGACTTTCAACATTCTCAGAATCAAGCCCTGATGAATTTTCACATGCAATTGATTCACTTATACAGGAAGGTGCAACTAAACTAATCGTTGATTTAAGAAACAATTCAGGAGGCTTACTTAAGGCATCAATTGATATTTCAGACAACTTTTTTGATAAAGGTAAGATCATCGTTAAAACAAAAGGAAGAAAAATAGGAACCTCAAAGGAATACTATGCTAAAAAACATCCAAAGTATGGTGAACCACCTCTTATTGTTCTTGTAAATAGCGGGAGTGCAAGCGCTTCAGAGATATTTAGTAGCGCAATCCAAGACTGGGATAGAGGTCTTATTCTCGGCACAAAAACCTTTGGCAAAGGTTCTGTCCAACAGGTTATTCCTCTCGATTATGAAAGTGCTTTGAAAATTACAACAGCAATCTATTATTCACCTTCTGGAAGATCAATAGATATGGAAGTAAAAGACAGCAAATACCGTAAATTCTTAGGCATTAGTATAAAGAAAGATGATGAAGAGAAAGATACAACAACTTACTACACTCAAAGGCTAAAAAGGAAAGTATATGGAGGTAGTGCTGTAACACCGGATATTATTGTCGAGTCACCTAAAATAACTGAACTTGAAACAAAGATATATCAGAAAGGACTTTTCTTAACATTTACTGTTGATTATACCCAGAAACATAAAATTGATAAAGATTTTACCGTAGATGAATTAATGCTCGACAGTTTCAAAAAATATCTACAGAAGAAGGAAATCGAATTTACTGAGGATGATTTCGAAAAATCTATTACAGGAATAATAATAGGTCTTAAACGAAATATTGCCATTAAACTATGGGGTATTAGCAGCAGCTACGAAGCCATTCTTACAGACGATGAACTTGTTACAGAAGCGATAGAGTTACTCGAGAAAGTAAGAACTACTGATGATCTTTTTTCGTTTATTGAAAGCAAGTAAAAGAAAACTGTCAGATTCTGAATGAATTCAGTTTTATTTATAAATTTATCTTTTTCTTCCGATAAGAAATGGTTTAATAAAGAGAAGTCCCACTATAAAACCTCCAATATGGGCAAAGAATGCCACACCTCCAACAGCAGTATAAGAGAGAGAGGCAAAACCATTTATTATCTGAAGGGCAATCCAGAAGCCAAGAATAACAAAAGCGGGAAGCTTGATAACACGAATAAAATAAAAGAGTGGAACAAGGGTCAAAACCTTTGCTTTCGGGAAAAGAAGAAGGTATGCACCAAGAACACCAGATATTGCACCAGATGCTCCTATTTGCGGGATAGTAGAATATGGGTTAATAAGTATTTGAGCAATCGAAGCAGTAACTCCGACAATGAAATAAAAGATGATAAATCGCAAATGTCCCAACTTATCTTCAATATTATTTCCAAATATCCAGAGATAAAGCATATTTCCAACAAGATGCATCCATCCTCCATGAAGGAACATGGATGTAATAATAGTAAGTCTAACAGGGAAAAAAATAAACGGTTCTACATCAGTTCCCATGGTTATCTCATACGGTATACAACCAAAACTCTCTATAAAAGTTATAAGATATTTTCCCTGACTGAGCTCAATAATAAAAATAATACAATTGATAACAATTAGAGCAATTGTAATAAATGGAAATGTCCTTGTTGGATTATCGTCCTTTAGAGGTATCATATCACCTCAATATCACAGCAGCCTTATAATGTCAAGAAAAATACAATTGAGAATACGTATTATAACAGGGTGAGGAAAACCCAAAATTAGAAAAATGCGAGGTTAGAGATGTCTCAAAAGATTTCAAAAACCAAGAGGGTTTATGAACTCCTTGACAAAAGAAACATAATTTTCCGGCTTGAGAAAACTAATAAAAAAGAAATGATAATTAAATTAGTCAATGTTCTCCTTAATGATGAAATAGGAAGAGATATAAAAGACGAAATTGTGAATGTCATACTAAAAAGGGAAGCTATTGAGAGCACAGGTATTGGTAATGGAGTCGCGATTCCACATATCAGGCTTGATTCAATTAAAAATTTCTATATAGGTCTCGGGTTATCAAAAGACGGAATTGATTTTGAAGCCATTGATAAAAAACCAGTACACATCCTGTTCCTTGTCCTATCAAGGGAGCAAGATAAAGTCCTGTATATTCGTACTCTTGCAAGATTGGCAAGGCTTCTACATAATGAAGAGTTCAGGAATGGATTACTTCACCAAGAAACATCTGAGGATGTTATAGATTTTATTAGAAAATTCGAATCTTTTTAATCAATTGAAAAACATGCTAAAAAAATAACAGGGAGGACAAAATGCTTATTTGGCCTTTTGTAATGTGTCTCTTTGTAATAATTTCAATCTTTCAGCATCTTGGTTTAATACAATTTTTTTTCTCATCGACCCATGGGATAAAATAATCCTTGATATTATTCTTCTTTTCATTACTCTTGGAATTCTTCACAGGATGATATTAATGACAAGAAAAGCTGAGAAGGAGAAATTAGCGGATGTAATAAAAGAACTTTCGAAAGAGATAAAGGTACTGAAAGGAGAAAAAGAAGAAGATAACAGCAAGTAAATGCTGCTAATAGACCAATAATGACAAATGTCTTTAATGTGGAAATCCCAATATAAACGCCAGTTTATTTGGTTAAAAGATACAAGGAATTATTTATATAGAAAAACCGGTGTAGTACATCAAAAAAAGGTGCTTGAACCCGGTTGTTCCATAGCTTTAATAACTGAGGAGTTATCTAATAAAATTAATGGAACAGTTATTGGATTAGATATTGATTTTGAAGCACTCTCTAATGCTAAAAATAGGGAGGGAAAACTCCTTCTTGTTTGCGGTGATACCTATTCACTTCCATTTAAAAAAGACACATTTGATTCTGTCATATTCCAATTTTTTCTTCTCTGGCTACAGAGTCCTATATCTGCATTAAAAGAAATGAGGAGAATAGTAATTCCACAAGGTTGCATTACATCGATCGCTGAACCAGATTACGGTGGAAGGATAGACTTCCCCCACACTATTAGTTATTCGTCTTACATTACCTCGAAACTGAAAGAGGAGGGTGCTGACCCATTCGTGGGTAGAAAATTAGAGTATTTTTACACCAAATCATCCCTCAATAATATTAAATGGGGACTTGCATGCATTCCTTTCGGTTTAGAACTTGTAAAAAAGAACTTTGAAGATGAGTGGAAATTTGTTGAAAAACTTTCACAAAAGGGATTAGATACAAAACTCAAAAGTATCAAAAAAGATGAAATAAAATTCATAAAAAAGGGGGAAAGATCATACTTCATGCCTGTGTTTTATTGTACAGGAAATAAATAGTAGAATTGTTAATGAATTTTCTCGCTCGAATCTCATAAAAATTTATTGACAAAATGTGAAATTATCTATATATTTATAAAAATAATCTTCTAAACGGAGGTTTTCTATGAAAAGCTATATATTGGTTATAACAATTCTTTTATTATTTCTTTTTGGTTGCACAAAGACCACAGATGTAAAAAAATCGGGGAAAGGTGTACTACTCACAGGATATGTTTTCAATGTTGAGACAGGAAATCCTGTTAAGAATGCCAAAATTTCCCTAATAGGGGTAAAAGATACACTTACAATACATTCACCCAAAGGAAAATACATATTTGATATAACACCTGGTTCTTATACATTGAGAATAGAGAAGAAAGGATTTGAAACAGGAGAACAGACATTTAAGTTTTCACAGAAGAAGGACTATCAATACGATTATATTTTATTAAAGAAAAAAGAACTAACACCACAGGAAAAAGAGGCACAAGTGCATCTTACAAACGCAGTTGCAGCATTTAACGAAGGAGACCTCAAAAAGGCAAAAAGTGAACTATCCATTGCAGACAATTTAACACCAAATAATGTTATGGTAGAAGAATATCAAAAGAAGGTTAATGAGAAAATATCTCTTGTTGTTAATTCGCTCTACAAAGAAGCACTTGGATTAGAGGAAAAAAAGAAAAATAAAGATGCTCTTAAAATTTATGAGGAAATTCTAAGTTACGAACCGGACAATAAAAAAGCAAAAGAGAGGTTAGCAGCAATAAATGAATTACTGACTGCAAAACCTAAACCTAAACCTAAACCTGAACCTAAGCCCAAACCTGCTGTTAATGTTGAAACTATCTATAAACAAGGATTATCTCTATTTTCTCAGGGAAAATATAAAGCAGCAATTGCAAAATTTAATACCGTTCTTAGATATAAATCTAATCACTCCGGTGCGAAGACGTATCGGAAAAAAGCACAATCGAGATTAAAAGCGCTTGGAGGTTAATCTTCCTTACTCTCGTTGTGTTCCTGTACAATCTTATCCGATATTTCCTTAGGCATCTCTTCATAATGAGAGAAACTCTGAGTGAATGTACCCCTGCCCTGGGTAATTGACCGTAGTTGTGTGGAATACTTGTACATTTCTGCTTGTGGAACTGAAGCCTTAATCTTCTGCAACCTTCCTGAGGAATCCATCCCCTGAATTTTACCCCTTCTTGAATTTAAATCACCAATCACATCACCCATCATATCTTCCGGAACAACTACCTCAACATTCATTATAGGCTCAAGAAGAATTGGTTTTGAATCCTCCATTCCTTTCTTAAATGCCATGGATGCAGCAACCTTAAAAGCAATATCTGAAGAATCAACCGAATGGAATGTTCCATCGTAAAGTGTTGCCCTAAAATCAACGACAGGATAGCCAGCAAGCACCCCTGTTCTTATCGCCTCATTCAATCCTTTTTCAACTGAAGGAATATACTTTGAAGGAATTGAACCACCTACAACCCCATTCACAAATTCAAATCCTCTTCCACTGCTCAGGGGTTCAAAACGAATCCTCACATCGCCGTACTGTCCTCTCCCCCCTGATTGCTTTTTGTATTTCCCTTGAACTTCTGACTTTGCTGTAATAGTCTCCCTAAAGGGAATCTTTGGTTTTTCAAAACTAACTTCAACACCAAACTTCCTTTTCAGTTTATCAACAATTACCTCAAGATGAAGTTCACCAAAACCTGAAATAAGGGTTTGTTTAAGTTCTGAATCATAGTGAGATGAAAAGCATGGATCTTCATCGCGCAGTTTACCAAGACCGAACGAAACCTTTTCTTCATCAGCTTTTGATTTAGGAACAATTGCAATCGATATTGAAGGTTCAGGAAAAGTAATACCCGAAAGCTTCATTTTTTGACCTTTTGACGTGAGTGTATCGCCTGTTTTTGTCGATTTTAACTTAACCAGCGCACATATCGAACCAGGTAACACTTTCTTTACCTCTTTTCTCTCTTTGCCATTAAGCAGATAAATCTGATTAATTCTCTCTGTTGAACCTTTCGTTATATTGATAACATCCGTTCCTGGTACCAGTTCTCCAGAAAATATTCTCGTATAATTCAACTCACCTAAATGTGGTTCAAAAATGGTTTTAAAGACAAGGGCACAAAATGGATCATTAATTTTTAATATCTTCTCTTTTTCCTCTTCAGTTACTATCACATCCCCCCTCTCCTCAGGAGATGGAAGTAATTGAGTAATACCATTAAGTAAAAGATCCACCCCTATGTTATGGTAAGCATCACCACAAAAAACAGGATGAACCTCTCCTTTGATGACACCTTTCTTGAGAATCGCAGCGAGTTCTTCCTCTTTTATATCTTCATCTGCAAGATACCGTTCCATTAAATCATCATCGGTTTCAACAAGCCCCTCCACGAGATTTTTACTCATCTCTTCCACCTTACCCTTTTCTGTATCTGGAATCTCTATTTCCTCAGCTTTCCCATCTCTATACACATATGCCTTTTTCGAAAGAAGATTAATTACTCCGCTGAACTTTTCACCCTCTCCTATGGGAATTGTGAGTGGGACAGTACCAGATTTAAACATCTTACTTATTTCTTCAAGGACCTTGAAAAAATCTGAGTTTTCTTTCTTCAATACATTTATATAAACTAATGAAGGCATTGAGTGTTTCTTTGTAAGTTCACAGACCCACTCAGTTCCCATTTCAACTCCTGAAGTCGCATCCACAACTATAACTGCCCCATCGCTTACTGCAGTAGCTGAGATTACCTCTCCCCGAAAATCAGCATACCCAGGAGTGTCGAGAAGATTTATAAAACTATTTTTCCATGGGAATTGTCCAATAGCAAGAGAAACTGTTATTTTTCTATCAATCTCAAGTTGGTCGTAATCCATTGTACTGTTCCCCTCATCAACCCTTCCCAATCTACTCCTTTCTCCGCTATCAAAAAGCATTGCTTCTGCAAGCGTAGTCTTACCAACCCCGCCGTGTCCGCAGAGCATAACATTTCTAATATCATTCACACCAAATTCCTTCAACGTCGTACCTCCTTATACTATATAGTTAAATATAGTTAATTAATATTTTTTCTCTCTTATCATACTATCTATATAATGTCAATATTTTTTTTGAAATTCCAGAGAATATAAATACTTTATTTCCTCTTTCAATGTGAGAGGACTCATATCGTTAGATAAATTGCTTTATATAACGAGTTAAAGGTGAGTTTAAATATCGCAATAAGTCATCACTTTCACTTAATTGCTATCATCTTCTTAAGTGCTTTCTGTGCCTTCTTAATAATCTTCTGATCAATCTCTATCCTGTATTTCATATCCCTCAGGCTGTAATATACATCCTCGAGATGGGTCCTCTTCATATTCGAGCATATCGGTTTTCGGGATGGTAAATAAAACTTCTTTTGGGGGTTTTCCCTTTTAAGTCTTGCAACAAGCCCCTCCTCAGTTCCAACAATAAATTCCTTTATTTTGCTCTTTTTTGCAAGATTTACCATTCCATTCGTTCCGAGAACATAGTCGGCAATTTTAACAACCTGCGGTTTTGTTTCAGGGTGTACCATCACACGGGCGTCTGGATGTAGTCTTTTCTGTTCTTCAATATCCCATTTTTCTATGAATTCATGAACATAACAGTACCCATGAAAGGGAATTACTTCCTTTTTTGTCTGTCTATCAACATAATCAGCAAGATTTTTATCGGGGATAAATAAGATTTTCTTTGCTTTGAGACTCTCTACGACATTCACAGCATTTGCAGACGTACAACATATATCACAATTTGCCTTTACTTCAGCAGATGTGTTTACATAACAAACAACTTTTGCATTCGGGTATTCCTTTTTCATCTCCCGTAATTCATCGGTTGTAATCATATCAGCCATGGGGCAACCTGCATCAAATCGGGGAATCAACACTGTTTTCTCAGGTGAAAGGACCTTTGCACTCTCTGCCATAAACTTTACACCACAGAAAACAATTATCTTTTGTGGAAGTCTCGATGCAATCCTGCTTAAGTCAAGTGAATCACCAAGGTAATCAGCTATTTCCTGAATCTCCGGTCGCTGATAGTTATGTACAAGTAAAACTGCATCTCTCTCACTCTTTAACCGATTAATCTCATTTTTTAGTTCAACTGTAGAAAAATCCCTACCTGTTCTTCTTTTCTCTCCCATTGTAATCGATCTCTGATTTATATCTTCAAGAGAAACTGAGTCAACAAAACCCATAATTATCTCACCAAGATCATCCCAATAAACCTTGCATATACATCTTTCAATCCTGTTACAACCAATACAGGGTACTGGCGTCACATCCAACTCAGTCAACCGTAAAATATCACCAACGTATATCTTTTCTGGTTCCTTTCCAAGAGTGTATCCTCCTTTTACTCCTCGTTCTGCTTTTACAATCCCCGCCTTCTTTAGTAAGATAAAAAGTTGTTCAAGATATTTCTCGCTAACGTTCTGCCTTTCTGCAACTTTTCTTAAAGAAACTGGCTTTCTCACACCTCCATTGGCAAGGATATCCAATAGAGCTCTAATACTATAACGACTTCTTGTTGATAATCTCATCAAATCTCCTTATTTATTTTGGAGTACT
>JAGMEZ010000537.1 GCA_023127905.1 Caldifarciminota bacterium | reverse complement strand
TTTTTTCTCATAAAGAGAAGACCTGAGGTTATATTTATCCAGCATCCGCCTGTTCATGCACTCTTACCGGTTCTTCTCTATTCTTTTTTCAGCAGGGCAAAGTATGTTATTGATTCACATATAACTCCCGGTACAACCCTCGTTGAGAAACCATACCATAACATTTATCTTCTACTTCATAGATTTTATTCTTACAATGCAGCTGTGACTCTCTTTCACAGTAGAGCAATTCTTGAACGATTAAAGCAGTGGCGCTGCAATTGCATGGTTTTAGAAAATCCAGTACGAATTTTAGAGTTAAAGTCAAATTATAATGTTCTAAGAAAACCAGCTGTTGGGATGGTTACAAGCCTTTCGCCCGATGAGGATATACAGGAAGTGATTGATGCTGCGCGTGATTTGAAAAATATTACTTTCTATATAACAGGAGATGAGAAAAAGGTTATTGGCAGTACTTTAAGTAGTGTTTCAAAGAACATTATTTTTACAGGTTTCATCAAAGGCAAGGATTACTATGAATTCTTGAAGGGAATGGATGCTATTATTGTATTAACGGACAGGGAAGAGTCTGCTCTCTTAGGTGCTTATGAAACTGTTTCTGCTGAAACCCCTCTTGTTCTTTCAGACACTATGACAATGCGATATTATTTTCCTTATGGCGCAATTTTTGTTAGAAACAGAAAAGATTCAATAAAGGAAGGAATTGAATTAGCTATAAGGGAGAGCGGAAGACTCACGAAAGAAATAAAACAATTGAAGATAGATAAATTAGGAAAGCAGGATAAGAACTTTTCGAGAATTGAAAAGTTTTTAGGTAAATGTCGTGATTAGGAAACCGCTCCTACATAATTCAAGTTATTCAAAAATCTTGACATAATCTTTTTTGTGTGTTAGTTTTTCAGTAATGAAGAGAATATTACTATTACTGGGCATCTTTCTATTTATACTACCCTTTGTAAAAGCCGAGGAAGAAACTATTAAAATTGAGAAGAAGGTGACGAAATCGGATGAAACAACAGACCCAGAAGAAAAGGGTGAAGAGGGAAAGGAAACAGAAGAGGAAGAAGTAGGCAAGGAAGAAAAGGGCAAGGAGGAAAAGGACAAGAAAGAAGAGATTGACGAAACACGCTATTCAGCAAAAAAGATAGAATTCATAATTGATAAAGATCTTATTATCCTATCGGATAGTGCTATGGCGCATTATAAAAGCATTACAGTCATAGCTGAATCAATAGAATACAATGTGAAAACAAAGGTTGTTAAGGCATATGGACATCCTTTTCTTATTGACGATGAGGATACGATTACAGGAATAATGATGGTATATAATATAGAGACAAAAGAGGGGATGGTAATAACAGGTAAGACTACAATTGAGAAAGGTTTCTTCACTGGTGATACTATTATAAAAGTTGGTGAAAAAATATTAAATGTGAAAGGTGGAGATTTCACAACATGCTCAGCTGAACCACCGCATTATACGTTCTATTCGAAAAGAATGAAGGTCTATGCTAATGATATGGTTGTTTGTGAACCTGTTATTCTTAAAATCCAGGGTATTCCTGTTTTTGCAATACCTTTCTGGTTTTTCCCAATAACGAAAGGTAGACATTCGGGTTTTTTATTTCCCAAGGTTGGAAAAGGCTCGGGGGAGGGAAGGTATGTAAGAAATCTCTCATACTTCTGGGCAACAAATGATTATTCAGACATTACTGTTACATTTGATATATTTGAAAAGAAAGGAATAAAAACATTCCTTAATGGGAGATATATAGTTAATCCATTCCTTTCAGGAGAAATTTCTGGATCATACATAAATGATATTTCAATTAAATCAAAGAGATGGAATTTATACATGAACCATCGGCAGACACTTGGAAAAAGGTTGAGCATTACAGCACATGCCAATTTCCTGAGTGATAAAAATTACAATGTAGACTACAGTGAAGAGGAGATTGTTCAGTTGAATAAGGAGATTGAATCGTATGTTTCCATTTCAAAGAGCTGGTCTGGCGCAAATGTGAACTTTCTCATTAATGAGAAGAGGGATCTTGCAAAAAATACGATAGATAGAAGAATGCCACGTATTGGTTTTTCATTAAGCTCGAGAAGAATTATTCCCGTTAAAAAAGATGCTTCAGCAAAATGGTATAATCAACCATACATTTCCTTTTCATCCAAATTTATAAATAAAACCCATGAAGATGAAGATACGACATTTACAAATTACGGTTTAGCAAATAATATCAAGCTGCAAGCTCCTCTTAAAATTCTTTCATACATCAACATATCGCCTTCGGTTAGATTATTGGAAAATATTTATGATAGAGACGTCTATGGTAACCCACATCCTGTGAGGTCTTACTATTCAACGTCAGTTTCATTTAGTACAATTATCTATGGAATATCAAAGGGAGGAATTGGTAAATTTGAAAAGTTTAGACATATAATAAAGCCTTCCCTTTCTTATAATTATTCCCCCGAAGAGGAACATCCCGAGAAATACTATGCGCTTGAGGGGATGGGAGTTGGGAGTGCACAAAAGAATATAGCGTTTTCACTCTCAAATTCGGTTCAGACAAAGATGAAGTTTGGAGATAAAGAGAAGAAAATAGATATTATCAATATGAAGACCAGTGTGTCATATAACTTTAAGAAAGAGACAGAACCGTTATCAAGCATCAGGAATACATTTGAAATTGAACCAATAAAACAGTTCTCTACACGGGTGCAAATGGAACATAATCCTTACGACCGAAAACTTAAGAATTTCACTGTAAATACAACACTACGCCTTCAGGGGAGTCTTACCAAAGGTGAAAATGGCAATGGTGGTATGAGTAAACAATGGAGAATTAATGTTACCCATAACTATGTAAAAGGAATAGGAGAACAGATAGACTCACAGCAGCTTTTTGGAGGCATCGATACATGGGTCACAGAGAACTGGAAAATTGGATATAAAACAAGATACGATTTTAAGGAAAATAATCTTGTTAATCAGACACTTTCAATTTATCGTAACATTCATTGTTGGGAAGCACAGTTTTCTTGGAACTCCTTTGGGGGAAGATGGAAATATGATTTTAAAATCAAAATTAAGAAAATCCCCGAAATCAAAGTAACGAAAGGGATTTTCGGGATTTTTATTCCATAAAATATCATTTCTTAACGTATTGCTATTTAACGAGATAGCTGAAAAGCCTTGATTTTATTGAATTTTTTACTTGACAAAA
>JAGMEZ010000536.1 GCA_023127905.1 Caldifarciminota bacterium | reverse complement strand
ACACCTGCTCTAGCAACACTTCCAAGAATAGGAATAGGAAATGATCTTAACCCAGTAAGTGTAACCCTAACATTTACACCTCTGAAATAGTTTTTTACCCTTTCCTCTATCACTTTTTTCAACTCTTCTACAGTCAATCCTACAACTCTAATCTCACCGATAGCAGGAACGGTCTCGACCACAGGTACAGCTGAAACTCCAGCAATAGGAAATTGTGATGTAGTAGCTCTCATTGATTTTCTTGGGATAAAGATGGTTCCATCCCGAGCGACACCGATAGTATAGTTAACATTAATATTTCCCCATAGGTTTAATGATATCTTATCTCCCGGTCCGAGGGCATATGTCAATGGTGAAAGAGCTGGGTTCATAAGGGATTCTATCATGAGATATTGATCACTCACATCTGGTATGAGATATTGATCACTCGCATCTGGTATTAGATATTGATCACTCACATCTGGTGTTTGTGCGAATAAAAAATTTGAATAAAAAAACAGTACAGTTAAGAATAAACCAGTTATTTTCTTCAATTATACCTCCATTACGTCCATTTAATTCTCTCCTTATATCACAAATTTTGCCCATTGTCAAGGAAAAAGAGACGGCAGATCATACTGAGAGTAAAAGACAGTTAATTCATTTATCCGCTGATTATCACAGAATAAGACATTAGCCCACAAACTTACTTATCTATGGAATGGAAGAGTTTGCTTGTATCTTTGACGCGAAACAAGTTTCGCTACTCCTCGTCTTTTTTCCAAGGATAAACTCGCCGCTACATTATTGAGAAAATCGAGATTGCTTCGGTAGAGATTATTAATGTCTACTCGCAATGACAACTTTCACCCTCACCTTTACCCCGTGTAATAGGAAAATGTCTTATGTATAATCGTATTACACAGGGTGAATCCTCTCCTCCGTCTGCATCAAGACTTCGACGGACAAAAAACCTGCTGAAGCCTTGGCGTAGGCAGGCGTCAATGGAGAGGAAATAACCTAACATAGCTTAAGTCTGCTATTACGTTTACAACCATATTTATTTAATTGTATATATTACCTCTTCCATTATCTTACCGTTTGTAACTCTACCCTTCTTCTCAACTGTCTTTATATATGATGATAGTATTTTCATGAGGTCACCTATGTTTTTTTCGAAGAAGTCCCTGTCTTCATAAGAAGGCCACCTTTCCGAATCCTTTAGTAATTCAATCTCCTTTTTATATCCTTCTCCAAAACCTTCAAGATTTATCCAGGAGTAGAAC
>JAGMEZ010000535.1 GCA_023127905.1 Caldifarciminota bacterium | reverse complement strand
GGGGCTTGTCCCCAACTTTATCATTGCGTGTTTGTATCCGTAGCGTTGGGGCTTGTCCCCAACTTTATCATTGCGTGTTTATATCCGTAGCGTTGGGGCTTGTCCCCAACTTTTTTATCCCCAACTTAAAAGAATGAAAATTCTTGATTTTTAGCACTAAAGGTGTTAAGGTAATGTATGTCAATTGTAACGGTTGAGCGTTGGAAGATAAAAGTAAATGGCATTGTCCAGGGAGTAGGTTTCCGTCCGTTTGTTTTCAGGACAGCACATAGGTTTTCGCTTAAAGGTATTGTAAAGAACCAGAGTGATGGTGTACTAATAGACATAGAGGGAGAAAAGGATAACCTCTCACATTTCCTTGATTGCCTGAAGAAATCTCCTCCTCCTCTTACCAGGATTGATTCCATCACGGTCGATAAGACCAAACAGGTAGGATACAGTGAATTTAAAATCGAGAAAAGCAAAAAGGATAGGGAAAAGAAGACGTTTATTTCACCGGATATCGCAACCTGTGAAGATTGTCTTCGTGAATTATTCAATCCAGCCGATAGAAGGTACCTTTACCCTTTTACCAATTGTACCAATTGTGGTCCCCGGTTTTCCATTATAGAAGATGTTCCTTACGACAGGGAGAATACAACGATGAAAGAATATGTGATGTGTTTAGAATGCAAGGAGGAATATGAAAGTCCCCTTAACAGACGATTCCATGCGCAGCCAGATTGTTGTCCCGAATGCGGTCCAACTGTTTATCTTATCGATTCGGAAAAAGGAACTAAAATTGAGAAAGCTCCTGTTGAAAACACTGCGTTACTCCTCAAAAAAGGATTAATTATCGCAATTAAAGGGATTGGGGGATACCACCTTGCTTGCAATGCGGTTAAAGAGGATGTTGTGAAGAAATTGAGGAAGAGAAAATTCAGAGAGGGAAAACCGTTTGCCATTATGGCAAAAACGATTGAGCAGATTAGAGAGCACTGTAACGTTACAAAAAAAGAAGAAGAACTAATTCTCACGCCAAGGAGACCCATTGTTCTTTTACGGAAGAAGAAAAATTCAACAATTGCCGAATCTGTTGCGCCTGGGCAGAAGTATCTTGGATTTATGCTTCCTTACACGCCGCTTCAACACATACTTTTTTCTTATATTGAATTTCCACTTGTGATGACGAGTGGAAATGTTAGTGATGAGCCTATTTGTTATAGAGATAAAGATGCATTCAATAAATTGGAAAACATCGCGGACTATTTTCTTGTGGGAACGAGAAAGATAAATTCACGATGTGACGATTCTGTTACGAGAATTCTAAAAGAGAAGGAATACATAATAAGAAGAAGCAAGGGATATGCCCCTGAACCTTTCAGATTATCAGTATTTTCAGAGAAGGACATACTTGCTGTAGGACCGTTTTTAAAAAATACGTTCTGTTTTATTAAGGGAGAAACTTGTTTTTTAAGCCATCATATAGGAGATCTTGAAAACCTTGAATCACTCAATGCATTCACCTCGGGAATAAAACATTATGAAAACCTTTTTGACATTCACCCTGAGATTATAGCATATGACCTACATCCTGATTATCTTTCAACAAAGTATGCGCTTTCGCATGATAGTTTGAAAAAAATTGGAATTCAGCACCATTATGCCCACATTGCATCGTGCTGTGCAGAACAGGATTTCCAGGATAACGTTATTGGAGTTGCATTTGACGGAACAGGATATGGGCTTGATGGAACTATATGGGGCGGAGAGTTTTTAATTGGGAACCTCAGAGATGGTTTCGAGAGAAAGGGACACCTGCAGTATCAACCGCTGCCTGGCGGAGATACGGCAATCCGTGAACCATGGAAAATGGCTTTGTCGTATCTATATTCATTGTTTGGGGATGAGGTTACAAAATCGGAATATTTTAATAAAAGAAAAAGGGAAATTATTCTGAATATGATAAAGACAGGTTATAATACCATCCTTACATCAAGTGCAGCCAGGCTTTTTGATGCGGTTTCTTCAATTATTGGACTTCGAGAAAGCGTTGATTATGATGCTCAGGCAGCAGTGGAACTCGAGATGATTGCAGAAGAGAACGAGAGTAATTTGTATAATTTTATTATTAAACAGGATGATGAAATTCTCATAGTGGACCAAATCGGTGTGATAAAAAGAGTGGTGGAAGATAAGGAGAATAATGTTGATATCTCGAAAATATCTGCTCGATTCCATAATGGGGTTGCCAGGATGATTATGGATGTCTGCAAACGATTGAGGGATATCTCTTCAATAGAAACTGTTGCATTGAGTGGTGGGGTTTTTCAAAATATGTTCCTTGTGGAAAGAACAGTTGAACTACTAAAACGAATCGGATTTAATGTTCTCACACACCGTAAGGTCCCGACAAATGATGGAGGGATATCATTAGGTCAGGCAGTCCTGGCAGCAAACATGATAAAAATAGGAGATAAATGTGTGTCTTGCTGTTCCAATGAGATTGATTGAGAAAGAAGGAAAAACTGGAGTCGCTGAAATATCTGGTGTTAAAAGAGAAGTGCGACTTGATTTTTTCCCCGAGGCAGAAATTGGTGACTATATTATAATCCATGCAGGTTTCGCTATTCAGAAACTGGACGAGAAAGAAGCAGAGGAAACACTTCTACTTTTTAAGGAGATGCTCGAGGGGGTAGATGATGAATGAAGGAGTTACCTTCTTGTTCGTTTTATGAAATACATAGATGAATTTCGGGATAGAAAAGTTTGTGAACAGTTAGCAAAGGAGATTTCCAATCGGGCAATAAAGAAGGATATTACCTTAATGGAAGTCTGTGGAACGCACACAATGGCAATTTTTCGTTATGGAATCAAGAGTTTCCTTCCTTCTAATATTGCACTTCTCTCAGGTCCTGGATGCCCTGTTTGTGTAACCCCGAATTCAGAGATTGATAAGGCGATTGCATTTTCCAGAAAGGAAGAAGTTATCATTACGACCTTTGGTGATATGTTTAAGGTTCCTGGTTCGCGTTCTACACTTGCCAGGGAAAAGTCACTTGGAAGTGATATCAGGATAGTCTATTCCCCGGTTGATGCATTAAAGATTGCTGGGGAAAATCCAGATAGAATAGTAATTTTTCTGGGGATCGGTTTTGAAACAACGATACCGACGGTCGCAGCCACTATAAAAGATGCAAAAAATAAAAAATTTAAGAACTTCTTTGTGTTGTGCTGCCATAAGCTCATTCCACCAGCCATTAAAGTAGTTCTTGAAAGCGGAGAGGTTCTGATAGATGGATTCTTGCTTCCTGGTCATGTATCTATAATTACAGGTACAGGGGTATATAAATTTATAGCAAAGAATTATAACAAAGGCTGTGTTGTAAGTGGATTCGAACCGGTCGATATTCTCCAGGCAATTTTAATGCTGGTAAAGCAAATAAATGAGGACAATTACTCTGTAGAAAACCAGTATACAAGGTCGGTGAAAGAGGAAGGGAATTTATATGCAAAGCAGTTGATGAATGAGGTCTTTGAACCTGTTGACAGTGAATGGCGCGGCATAGGTATTATTCCAGGGAGTGGGTTAAAGTTAAAAGAAAAATACTCACAATTTGATGCGAATAATATTAGTGTTAAGGTAGAACCTGTAGAAGAAAATCCTGAGTGTATCTGCGGAGAAATCCTTCGTGGTGTAAAGACTCCTCTGGATTGCAGTCTTTTCGGAGTAGAATGTCTACCTGAAAATCCAAAAGGACCCTGCATGGTCTCTTCGGAGGGAACCTGTGCAGCATTCTATAAATACGGGAAATAAGTTCTGTGTTACTTAACAAAACAATCTCATATTCCAGCGAAGCGTTAATTAACAGCTCAGCGTTTGTTTTACAGCCGTAGGCGTTAGTTTACAGTGAAGCATTTGTTTACAACGAATTTTTTTATTGCACTGTTTGTTATTAAAGGAGTTTAAATTATGGATACTATTTTGCTTGCACATGGTAGTGGTGGTAAAATGATGCATACACTTGTAAAGGATGTTTTCGTTAAAGAATTTGATAGTTCACATCTGCGAAAATATGAGGATTCTGCGGTTCTTGAAATTATTGATAAAAAGATTGTATTCACAACAGATTCTTATGTTGTTGACCCAATATTTTTTCCGGGTGGAGATATAGGGAAACTGGCAGTTTCCGGTACAATAAATGATATTTCTGTAATGGGTGCAGTGCCACATTTCTTGTCTTGTGGGTTGATACTTGAAGAAGGTTTTTCAGCAGAAGAGTTACAGAAAGTTATTAAATCAATGAAAAAGAGTGCCGATGAAAGCTCCTGTGAAATTGTTACAGGCGATACAAAGGTTGTTGATAAGGGAAAAGGCGATAAGATATTCATCAATACTTCAGCTATTGGTACAATGATACCTGATGTATCCCTTTCGAAAAAATTTATAGAACCAGGTGATATGATTCTTATAAACGGTTTTATTGGTGACCATGGGATTGCTGTTCTTTCAAAAAGGAAGGGGATGGAGTTTGAAACATCCATTAAAAGCGATGTACAACCACTTAATAAACTTATTGGAGATCTACTATCCAATGGTCTTTCTGTAAGATTTATGAGAGATCCAACGAGGGGAGGAGTAGCAACGACCCTTAACGAGATATGTGATGGAATGGAATTTGGAATAGAACTTATTGAAGAAAAAATCCCTGTCCGGGAAGGAGTAAAGGGATTCTGTGAGATACTCGGGTTTGATCCTCTGTATGTTGCAAACGAAGGCAAGGTGATAATTGTTATTAAACGTGAAGATTCGGATAAGGCGCTTGAGATAATTAAAAAATTTCCCGAAGGGAGAGATGCAGATTTTATTGGTGAGGTTACGAGAGAGAATGCAGGAAGAGTGATCTTACGGACTATTATTGGAAGCCACAGGATTGTGGATATGCTTTCGGGAGAACAGTTACCGAGGATATGCTGATGCATGAACTTGCTATAGCAAAGAATATTAAAGATATTGTAGATGAAGAGATTAAGAGACATGAAGAGATAAAAAAAGTTGAGCGAATAAAACTCGTAATCGGAAGTTTGCATGCAGTTGTTCCAGAAGCTCTTAGATTTAATTTTAAGTTACTGTGTAATGATACAGCTCTTGAAGATGTAGTTCTTGATATAAAAGAAATTCCTGTCGAAGGGAAATGTAATAACTGTGAAAAATCGTTTATAATGGAAAGTCATCTTTATATATGTCCTTTCTGTGGAAGTATGAAAGTATCTATAAATGGCGGTGATGAATTTTTCATAGAATCTATTATAGGAGAGGAATAATGGAAATAAAGATTTTAAAAAAGGTGATGTCTGCCAATGATGCAGTCGCAGAAGAAATAGCTGATTTCTTTACAAAAAAAGGTGTATTTGCTGTCAACCTTATGGGGTCTCCTGGCTCCGGCAAAACCACAATACTTGAAAAAACGATTGAGATGTTACTTCCCGATTACCGTATTGCAGTTGTTGAGGGTGATATTACAACAACCATTGATGCAGAGAAACTCTCGAAGTTTCCTATAAAGATAACACAGGTTAACACTCTACCTTTTGGTGGAGATTGTCACCTTGAGGCATCCTGGATAAAGGATGCAGTAAATGATATGGACATGAATAATATAGATTTTCTATTTATTGAAAATATTGGAAATCTCGTATGTCCTGCTGAATTTAAAACCGGTGCACACAAGAATGTACTAATTCTGAGTTTGCCGGAAGGTGAAGATAAACCATTAAAATACCCACTTGCTTTTAAAGTGTCCCAGCTTACCCTGTTGAGCAAGTTAGACCTCATTGACGTGCTTGATTATGATGTTAAAAAAGTAGAGGAAAACATAGAGAAGGTTCATCCAGGTATTGAGAAAATCCTTGTTTCATCCAGGAACGGAAGTGGAATGCAAGATTGGAAAACCTGGCTCACTGAACAAAGGAAATTGATGTTCAAGTAGTCGCATGCTGTAGGGGTAGACCCGCATGTCTCATCGGTGTTTCGGGAAAGAACTTCCCGAAACCAAATCATCCTGTTAAACAGGCGAGGCATCTTGCCTCGCATTATTTGTGAGCCAGGATGGTGAATCTACCGAAGCCCATGTTCTCTGAAGCTTTAACGTAGGTAGATTAGCGTAGGTAGGCTCACCTGTTCTTGCTGCGGTTTCGTTATTACTTGTAGGGGCACGGAGCACCGTAAAATTGTCGAGAAAGTTCTTGACTTTTGTAAAAAATATACGTATAATTTTAAAAAAGATTAGACAAATAAAATTTTTGAAGTTAAATTCCTTTATATTCGTGAATATTCAAAAAAAGGAAGGAAAGATGAAAAAAATTCTCTTAATAAATTTATTAAGTTTACTTATACTCAGCTTTTCAAGTGCTGATTGGCAAAGGGTTATTGGTTTATCTGATGCACTCATACCTCCAGATAAGAATGTAATGAAATCAGATACATCAGGTCTTTTTATCAGAACCACAGTTTTTGGTTTCAGCAAAGAAGACACCACGGTTGACGAGAAAAGCTTTCAGCGTATCGAAATTCCTGAAGAATATATAGATACAGACACAATAAGAACAGGAAAACCTCAGATTCCCTATATCAAATTATTGATTGCAGTACCTGATTCCTGCGAATTTAATATTACGGCTTATGAATCAGATTATACATTGTTTGAAGACTATTTAATATATCCTATTCCTCGAGTTGTTTTTGAAGATTCTGGTGGCTGTACCTACTTAAAGGAAGTATTTGCTTATGACACTTCATTTTATCAGAAAGATACCCTGTATCCAGACAAATTCTATGAAGTAAATAGTGATGGTTATTGGCGGGATCAGAGGGTGCTTGAGGTATTTTTGTATCCTGTTCAATTCAATCCTCAAAAGAAGCTGATGTATTTTAATCATGGAATTGATTTAAGAATTGAATATTCGGGTACAGTTGTTGAGAATGAGAATGGTTTAGGTCCGTTTGAGGGTATTGGTAGGGAGATACTCTTAAATTATCCAGGAATTGACCGGGAGTCAGGTCGTGAGGAGCCACCAGCAGTTCATTACTATACTGATTTATTGGATACTGCCAACGTTGCGGACTATATTATTGTAACACACTATGATTTTCTAAATAATAAAACGAGCTCAGAATGGATTCAAGATTTTGCAGAATGGCGTGTTGAGCATAATGAGTTTGATATTGGGATTGTGAAGGTGCAGGATATTTATTCTTACTTTCCGCCAGCGGATAGTGATTCACTTCATATACCAGTGAGAGATTTCCTTGTTTATGCCTATGATAACTGGAAAGCTCCTTCGATGCCTGATGACCATTTTGCCTATTGTTTATTTATCGGTGACTGGGATTATGTGCCAACTAAATTATATACGTATCCTCTAAATAGTGAAATTTGGTTGGCAGCTAATGAAGAATATTTCAGAAACTTTAGTGGGGGTTGGGGAGAAGAAATTATGCTCGGTCGTTTGCCTGTAAAAGAGACACGAGTACAGGATTTAGTTACTGTTGCTCAGAAGACTATAAATTACGAAAGTGAACCTGATACTGGCAATTGGCGTCGAAGAGGATTTTTAATTGCTGGTGATGATTTTGATTACTATGTAACTTTATCAAAGCCTTATTTTACTGACATTAATTATGACACATTAGTAACTTGTTATTCACAAATACAGAACGATTCACAATTTCGAGCAGCAATAGACAACAACCTAAATGCTGGCGAAATTCTTACTTCATATTATGGTCATGGTGGGCCAACGGGATGGTGGGGGCGTGAAATGGGTGCCCATTACAGTAGCTTACGAGTGAAAAAACTTAAGAATGGTTCTCGGCTTCCTGTTGTGCTGAGTTTCTCCTGTTTCACAGCGATGTTTCAGTGGGATCACCCATTTTACGATTCTACTCACAGTTTTCCTGCAGATACATCATTTGGTGAGCATTTTCTTATAAAGCAAAATGGTGGTGCTGTCGCTTTTTATGGTGCAACACGAGTTACAGGAGGACTTTCATTGTTATATGGACTTAATTTCTTAAATAATGTACTGCGTCATCAGAGTTGGATTCTTGGTAAGAGTTTAGTCAATCTTGAATATAATATTGATTACTGTCTCCTTGGTGATCCTGCTCTTGACCTTGGGGATTACACTGCGTATCCGAATTTACCTGATTTGGTAATACGACCCCAGGCAATAGATATTTCGTTACTACCACCTTATCCTTATCTATCCATCTGTGATACGATACCTATTCAGTCAATTGTATGGAATATCGGAGGTACAGCAGCATACGATGTAGATGTAAGGTTTAGAGTACTGTGCGATGAGCAACTTATTTATGACACTACGGTTACGATTGACACCATCTTGCCACGAGATTCAGTAACTGTAACGGTGTACTGGAATACGGGATCAACACACCCTAATTATTACGGTGAGATTGGGGATTGTGAGTTCAAGATTAGAGCTGATCCGAACCACAGTATACAGGAGTCCTGGGAATACAATAATGAATCTATGATAATAAAAAATGTTGCAATTTATCCGCATCAACCAGGTTGGCCGAAAAAGATATTCAATGCTATTTTTACGCCGCAGCCTGCGGTTGCCAATCTTGATGTATCCGGTTCAATGGAAATAATTTGTCCTGGTGACGACTCGATTTATGTCTTTAATTATGATGGTAGTATCTTCGGTAATTGGCCCCAATACTTCAAGGATGTATATGGAGTTGTACTTGGTGATGTAGACAATAACGACACTATTGAGATTGTTGCGGTTTCACCTGAATCAATAAAGGTTTATGATTATCAAGGTGAAATTCTCTATGACTGGCCAGTTAAGATACCCCATGAGAATATGGTATTTCGAGGGTATCCTGCATTGGGTCATATCAGTGGAAGTCAGTATTTGAATGTTGTGGTATTTACAGTACCGACCAGCACTCAGAGCTTTGATAGTTTGAGAGTATTGGTTTATGGATATGGTGGTGGTTCTCTACTGTACGATTTTGGGATATCAGTGACACCTGGTATATATTACAGCAGTGGTGTATCAATATCCAATGTTAAGGCAGGAGCAATTGATGAGATCGTTATATCATATGAACCTACAGCCGAGAAAAGTGGAGCAAAAACATGTGTCTTTGACAGCTCTGGTTTGGTAGATTCTCTTGCTTACGGGAGTAGTAATGTGACCTCTGCACTGGTGGATATAAACAATGATAATTATGCGGATGTGATAATTGGTTGTAGTGATGGAAAGATCAGGGCATATGATGTGGAGAATGACACACTTCTATGGGAACGTCAGACTGAAGGACCAATCAGTTCATCGCCTGCGGTCGGAGATATTCATCCTGGAATACCATATCCTGGTGTTGAAGTTACCTTTGGCAATAATGCAAGCAGAATTCATTTGCGGGAAAAAGAAGGTGGTTATTCTATAGACCCCTGGCCGTATTTAATCACTCCAAGCACTTATATTAGGACATCACCTGCTATTGCCAACATTAATGGTGATGACTATCTTGATATTATAATTGGTGATTATAAAAATTATATCTATGCATTTAACTACAATGGATCTTCTATCACTCCATTTCCTCTACCCCTTTTTGGAGAATTTTCATCACCTATTATTGGTGATATTGATGGTGATAGAAGGAGCGAGATTATTGTATCCTCATCTGATGGCTATCTGCATGTTTGGGAGAATATGGATAGTGAAGTTTCGTCTTATCTTCTTGAGTGGCCTCAATTCCATCATGATTATCAGAGGACAGGTTTATACAGTTGGTAGGTAATACGATGAATAAATTATTCAAATACATACTGATTATTTTATTAATACTTTTAATCTTTAATCTCCCATCTGTTATCTGTTTTCTGACATCTGACTTCTGTCCTCTGACACCTTCCCTCCTCTACGCTTACCCTGATGGCTGGTCTGATGATATACTGTTGACACCTGAGGACCCTAAATCAAGGAATAGCCCTGATGTTGATGTTGATGTGTTTAATAATGTCTGGGCAGTCTGGGATACTGCAACCTGGGTCGCTGGCACTGGTGAAGTACTCTATTCTAAAAGAGACAGTCTTGGTGATAGTTTAATTCCAGAAACAGATGTCTCAAACAATGCTTCTTATTCTACAGGACCACGGATCGCAGTTGATGCTTCAAACAATATTCAATTTGTCTGGCATGATGAAACACCCCAGGGTATTGGGATATGGCATGCCAAACTTGCCAACAATGGTTCTGTAATTGTGCCCTCTCATTTAGCCGTGAGTGGAAATAATGACCTTTTTCCGTTTGAGATGGTTCTAAGTAAATATAAAGAAATAAATGTGATCTGGGATGAAATATCAGGTTGTAATCAGATGAATTATACAAAATTGGACAGTCTTGGAAACCCCTTGATTTCGAAGATACGGGTTTCTCCTGAGAATATATATGCTTACTGGCCTGGTATTGGTGTTGATAGTTTTGCAAACATACATATGGCATATCGCATTGACAGTATTTTTCAGAATCGTTTAGCCTATTCAAAATTAGACAAGGATGGTAACATTTTAATTTCTAACAAAATTTTTGGTACAGGACTTTTACCAACAATAATAGCTGATCGTAGTCAGAACATCCATATAGTTTATGAGGATCCTGCTGGTCCTGGTATGAGCATTGAGTACCTGAAACTTGACCAAAATGCCAATATTCTTGTTGGATCTAAAATACTTAGCATACATGAGGTCAATTTTCGCCCCCATATGGCGATGGATTCATTACAGTATCTGCATGTTGTATGGGAGGCAGATTCAGCAGGGACATTTCCAATTATGTATGCGAAACTTGACACGATGGGAAATTTTGTAATTCCACCGATGAGGGTGGTTTACCCGCCTCATACCCAAGGTGGTGGTATGCCACGAATTGCTGTTGATCGGAGTAATAAACTTCATCTTGTATGGGTAGATCAACGATTGAATCCTGGAGTTTCAACAGATATTTTTTACAAGCGAGGTGAGAACGAGACGGGTGTGCAAGAAACAGAAAAACTAAAAAGTAAAGTCCTTCCTCAGATATCTGTTTTCCCCAACCCCTTCACCACAAAGACAGAAATTAGATTTCGGATATCAAATGTTAGAAGTCAGAGGTCAGAAGACAGAAGTCAGAACCCTAAAATTCAAAATTTAACATCTGACTTTTATTTGAGAATCTATGATATTATCGGAAGGAAGGTAAAAGAATTCATTCTTGAAGAGCACGAAGATTTCATCATATGGGAAGGAAGTGATGATTTTGGTAATCCTCTTCCTGCAGGTGTTTATTACATCCAATTTGCTGACGATAGTCAGTCCCTCCCTATAATTTTATTGAGATAAAATTTGCTTTGTTTTTGACCCATTATGGTCAAGGAGTAATTTCCCAATTTCTATTTGCTGAATTCGGTGTTTCGGGAATACAATTCCCGAAACCAAATCATCCTTTCAACAGGTAAGGCATCTTACCTCGCATTATTTGTGAGCCAGGATGGCCCTCCTGC
>JAGMEZ010000534.1 GCA_023127905.1 Caldifarciminota bacterium | reverse complement strand
GACTGCTACACCGTGAGCATAATCATAGGTGCAATTGTCTATTGTATCTGTCCATAGAATTGTCCCACTGGGATCATATTTCACAGTAAAATAATCACAATTGGACTCCGCCATAACACAATACCCTGTTACGATAATGTTATTAGAATTATCGACTGCTACGCCGAGACCAGTATCATGGCGACCATTGACTATCGTATCAGCCCAGAGAATTGTCCCATTGGGATCATACTTTACAGTTAAATAATGACAATAAGGGTCACCTGTAATAATACATTGCCCTGTTACTATGATATTATTAGCATTATCAACTGCCACACCGCGAGCAATATCAGCAACGCCATTGTCTATTGCATCTTGCCAGAGAATTGTCCCATTGGAATCATACTTTACAGTTAAATAATCATAATTGACACCTGTAGTACCACAATTCCCTGTTACTATGATGTTATTAGCATTATCGACTGCTACGCCATGAGCACAATCATAATCGCCAATGTCTATTGTATCTGCCCACTGAATATAGTAGTTTTGTGCAACCAAGGCAAACGGAAATGAAAAAATAGAGATACATGAAATTATAAATATACGTCTGACTCTCATAATCCCTCCTTTTTAGCTGGCTCTTACTTCTATACTAATATAATATGCGAATGTGTATTGCAAGTTTATTGATTAAAATAGTGTTATATTTATATAACAAAACTTTTTAATAGTCAAGAAAAACCGCGGAGACACCCCCTTAGAAAATGAATTTTCTAACTGGGCAGGCAGATAATCGCTGATACAGAATTGAAAATTTTATACACTTTGTGCTATTATTCTTTTTTTCTGAAATTGGTAAGGTATTTTCTATCAATACAGAGAAGTCTGTGGAAATGTTCGTGTCCACTCGACAAGAAACAATGGTTCTCCATTCAAAACAAAATCGAAAATTTGATTGGGCCCCATTGGTCCTCGTGTTGTCATTGGTTTTCCCGTTCCTCTCTTTGGCGGTCTAATACCACATGACAATTTGAAGTTGTCCGGCTTCACTTCAGTAACTTCAATCTTTTCAATCGTTACCAGTTTATCATACTGTGATAACTGCGATTTAAACTCAGAAATTTGCTCTTCATCGATAACCAGGTAAACTTTTCTTCCATTTCCAGCCCATTGCCAAACATCATTCGAAAAGGAATTAAACAATTCCTTACCTGTAGGATCTTCATATTTAGTCAGGGCTTCAACGTTTCTAAGAACCTTCCGTTTGGGAATAGCGTGGTCTGGTGTAAATATTCGTCGAGGTTTAGATCGGGAGAATTTCAAGATAGATACATCGATCAGTCGCCAATAACCAATAAAATCAAGATGCTGACTGATCCCTTCGTTGGTAATTAATATGCTGCCTGGTTTAACATGCTTTTCTATTTCATCTGTTACTTGTGTAAGAACTGCATTCTGTTTCTTTAGGTATTGCAAAGAGTGAAGAGAAGGGGGAAATCCCCACAGGATAGTTATTAAAAGAAGCACAATAGAAACAGCCCATGCCAGAGAGTAACGCTTACTGGTAACTATTCGCAAGAACCAAACTCCTGCAATTGTATAAATATAAAAAGTAGGTAATAAAAACCGCATTGATTGGGAATCAGGTTTCCAGCAATATGACATATAGAGTATTGTTATTGGTATAACTAACAGTAAAAATAGTATACCCTGTTTCCATGTGGTTCTGCGAACACATAATACAATGATGCCAACGACACCAAGGATAAATATCAAACCACATCCTTCGTTTAATATCATTAATAAATACGATAGAGAGTAGTTCGTAAAGTAATTCCAACCGAAATGTGCTGGCTCGTTTGACAGGGCATAACCTGTTTTCCAGAATGCCCCGAAAGCCGTCTGGTTTCGAATACACAACATCCCAAGGGGAATTGCGGCACCAATTATGCCAACCATCAGGGAACGCCAGGATATTTTTTTCTCCTTAACGTGAAATAGAACAAAAATCCCAAAAGCAAGAGTTAACATTCCCTCGGGATATCGAATAGTGGGGATGATACCAAGAGAGAGACCTGTACCACAAGCCCACCAAATTGAATCCGTTTTACTCCATTTAACAAGAAAAAACATTGCCCAGATAAGAAAAAAAACTACAGCTGTATGAGAATCGCCGAAAAGAGCATGTTCGTTTGCAAAGGGATTAAAAACCATCAGAATTGTGGCAAAAAAAGCCCATCCTTTACCAATCCACAATCTGCATAGTAGAAAAAATCCGAGTAAAGATAGTGATGACATTAGAAGATTTACCAGCAAAGTAGCCTTTGGTCCAAAAATCCTAT